>JAYYHM010000404.1:0-6179 GCA_036148415.1 Planctomycetota bacterium | reverse complement strand
AGAGTATGTCGCAATGTTCGATGCGAACACTTCGGATATCGACGATATTCCAAGTGATATCAAGACCGTGGCCTATTTTGTTCAATCTTCTGACACGCTAGGCGGTGTGGAAGACGCATTGGCTACAGCAACAGCTGAACTGGGATTGGATACGGATTTGAATAATGGCGGATTGGTTCGCCGCTCTCTGGATCGAGCCGCAACCGTGGAAGCAGCTAATACGGGAAGCCTTTCATTGTTGAATCAAACTGGGGATTTACTGGCACCCGAAGTGGCGGGCATTGAATTCTCCTACTGGGATGGTGTGACGTGGCAAATCGAGTGGAGTAGTGATGAATATGAGGAATTACCATTGGCAATCAGTGTTAGTTTGACGCTGCAGTCCGAGAACTCACCAGCACCGGATGGAATTAGCTCCAGTGAAATGCGAGTGTTCACTCATATTGTTCGACTGCCGCTCGCTAATCCGATTGATCAAACGGAAGAAGACGAACTGTCGGAGGCAGGATTATGAGGTTTATCCAACTGCGAAACCTGACTCCGTCTCATCAGCACGGCGATGTTTGCAAGCTAAGAGCCGCGAATCAGAGTGGCTTTGTTCTGGTACTTGTCTTGATTGTCATTGTGGTTGCCACAATGGCTGTTTATTCATTTACAGATCTAATGGTTGCTTACGATGATGCTGCGTATTTATCAGGTGATCTAGTTCAGGCGAGAGTCACAGTCGAATCCGCTGCTGAGGCGATGCGGCTTATTCTTGCTCAGCCACCGGATTTACGCCGAGACCTAGGAGGTGTTTTCAATAACCCGCAATTATTCCAGGCTGTGACTATTTCCGCTGATGATCAGCAGGACGGCTTGTCTAATTTCAGTGTCCTTGCCTCAGGCCTGAGTCCTACACTGGGATACTCAGGGATCCGGTTTGGTTTGCAAAACGAGTCGGCGAAGTTAAACATCAATACGCTGACCGTTCTTGAACAGAATAGTGAATTGTTCGAAGCAGGCTTGGCGTTGGTTGGGCAGGATCTCGCTGAGGACTCGGAAGGAGGGCAGCTTGGAATCGCCGAATCTCTGTTGATGGCGCTCCCAGGGATGACTGAGGATACGGCAGATGCCATTCTTGATTGGCTTGACGAGGATGACGAAGCGAGATTACTCGGGGCGGAGGCAGAGTACTACAACACTTTGCCAACTCCGTACTCTCCATCCAATGGACCTTTGCAAACTGTTGAGGAGCTCTTGTTGGTGCGAGGCGTTACTCCTAATTTGCTTTTTGGGGCTGATGTGAATCGCAACGGAGTCATTGACTCAGATGAACAACAGCGGTTCGGCGTCACGGCGGATACCCCCGGTGCATTTGGGTGGGCGTCTTATCTGACGGTGCACGGTGCGGAGGCGAATCGGCGATCGGATGGATCGCTTCGGGTCGATGTGAATCAGGATGACCTGGAACTCCTGTATGAGGAGCTCACGGACGCTCTGGGCGACGACCTGTTTGCCAGTTACGTCATCGCTTACCGAATCGGGGGTCAATCCGATTCCATGGCTGCGATGTTGGCCTCTGGGGGGGAAGGCGGAAACAGCAGAAATAACTCGCAGGCCGAAGACGGTGGTGTCTGGACGGCTGATTTGATCAGCGAATTGGATTTGACTGGGGGTGGGGGTACAGATCTAACCCAGATTCTTGATTTGGTAGGTTCGAGTGTAACAGTGGGTCAAGGCGATCGGGCGAGGAGATACACCGCACCTTTCGGAGCAGATCCAATCTCTCTGTCAGCAACCTTGCCAATTCTGATGGACGCATTGTCGACACAATCCGCAGAAGTGATGCCTGGTCGGTTGAATATAAACGAATGTCCAGCCGAGTTGCTCTACGGGATTCCTTTGCTTTCCGAGGAGGTAGTGGAGGGCTTACTTGAAGCTCGCAGTATGGATTCGGATGATCCTAATCGACAATTCGAAACCTGGCCGCTTGTTGAGGGTTTAGTCACCCTAGAGCAAATGAGATTGCTTACTCCTCTGTGGACGGGTGGTGGAGATGTCTACCGAGCACAAATTGTGGGTTATTTCGAAGCTACGGGCGTCTCTCACCGAGCCGATGTAGTGCTTGATGCGACGTCGATTAACCCCAAAGTGATTGCATGGAGAGACTTGAGCCACCTAGGACGCGGATTTGATCTCTCTGTCCTTGGACTAAGATCATCGATCTCTCAGGTTGAGTGACTAGGATAGTACACGGATGGAACGCTGCGTATTTGCCGCTTCATCCCGAGGTCTAACGGCCTGAGGAGAATCATTGGACTGCTTGGAAGGATTCAACCGAGTCGACCTAAGAAATACATCGAGAACACTATGGTAAAGAAACTAGCAGTTGACTGGGATGAGCATGAAGTGCGTTTCGTTACAGCACAATGCAGCGGCAAATCGCTCAAGGTCACTGAAGCGAGAGTCATTCCGTTTGAGGGGCGATCGGTTCAAGAGATCCTAGCTGCCCAAATCCAGAACGCAGGTCATGAGGATGCAGAAACTCTAGTTTCGATAGGTCGAGGCAAGGCAGAGTTGCGAGAATTGCAGCTTCCGCCAGTTCCCGTTGAGGAATTGCCTGACATGGTCAGGTTCCAGTCTCTGCGAAGTTTCGCTACCGTCGGGGAAAATGCTGCGGTTGATTACTTAGTCACCAAGCAGTTGGAAACAGGAGTTGAGGTCATCAGTGCGGCAGTCGCACCTCAAAATCTTCAATCCATCTGCAGCGACATGGAAGCTCTTAGCCTGAAAGTAAAAAGGATAGGATTGCGTCCACTTGCGGCTGCCGCTCTGCACCTCGAGAGGGAATCAGATTCTTCGGTCGGAGAGGTCGTTCTCATCGATCTTCTATCGGACAGCGCTGAGATTGTTGTTGCGAGAGAAGGTAGAGTTGTTTTCGTTCGGACCGTGCGAATGCCTGGCACGGCGAGTGCACGTGGCAAAGTGCTGGCGGGCGAACTTCGACGCAGCCTTTTAGCTTGTGGCGTGACAGATCAATTGCAGAGAGTCGTACTATGGGGTACCCCTGAAGTCCACTCCAGTGAAATACCGCTACTTGAAGAAGCGGTCGGATGCAGCGTTCAACTTATTAATCCGTTTGACCTTGTCGAAGTAGGAGGAAAAGTTGAGTTGCCAGAGCACGTTGGCCGTCTGGCGCCATTGCTCGGTTTGATGCTTGCGGATGAGGTCGCGCCTGAGCGTCTCATCGACTTTTTGAATCCTCGGAAACCCGAAATCAAAACAGTTAGTCCCTATCGGAAACTCGCACTGGTCGGAATCCCGGTTGCTGCATGTCTCCTGCTCGCTTTTGTTGTCTACCAAAAAATCGCCTCCCTTGATTTGCAAATTGCGAAACTTGCTGCGGGGAATGCAGCCATGCAGGGAGACGTGAAGCGGGCCGATGAGAGTCTTGCCAAGACAGAGACGGTTGACACTTTTTTAGATGGAGATGTCAATTGGTTACAAGAAATACGTCGAATGGCTACGGAGATGCCAGCTTCTGAACAAATGATTATTCGAGGAGTCTCTGCGAGCGTGAATGCTCGGACCGGTGGTGGTGTACTGAAGATCGAAGGCGGTGCAGTGAATCCTGCCGTCATTGATGAATTCGAAACAGCACTTCGAGACGAGAATCATCAAGTAAACGGCACAGGAGCTAGCGAGCAGAAAACGGAAGATGCGTATCGATGGGAGTTCAGTGAATCGATTCAGGTAACCGGTTCGTCCATTCGAGACGCTCGTTACATCGGTATCAGCGAGAAGATGATAGCGGAGTCAGCGGATCCGAATGAGCAGGAGCCTGCGGAAGAAAGTGCCGATTCTGACAAGATCGAGCCAAAAGATCCACAGGTTACAGCTGAGGTGGCCGTCAACGATGATCAAACCGAAGCAGTTCCAGTCGAATCGGAATCCTCCGCTGAAAAAGAAGCCGAGTCTTCTGATCTTACCGAGGATGATACTGCTGAGGAAAAATTAGACAGTGAAGAGTCATCAGAAGAACAAAAAGATCAGGGATTAGAGCAAAAAGATAATCCCGATCCTGAAAAACTAGAGTCAGAAGCAAGCGAAAGCCTTGAAGTGGCAAACGTAGTCGATGCGGAGGTTCAGCGATGAATGAAAGAGAACGTTTCTTGTCTATCTTGGTTGCTGGCCTTTTGGTTGCCACTGGGGTGTGGTTGGGTTTTGGTAAGTACAACAAAGCCATTGGGTCACGGCAGAATCAAATCGATCAGTTGGTGACTGCTCAGGCTAAGCTTAACGAAAAAAGACTCCAGGGTGAGTTCGCTAATCGACAGATGGGTGAATACGTATTGCGTTCCCTTCCTGGCGATCCCGAGCAGGCTCAGAGTCAGTACCAGCAATGGTTATTAGACTTGGTTCATGACAGCGATCTAACAGAGACGCTGGTAGATGCAAATAGTTCAAGGAAGATAGGTGACCTCTATCAGCTTTTGGATTTCCGTGTACGAGGGAATTCAGATGTTCCCGGAGTTTTGAGGTTGATGTATTCCTTCTACTCCAAAGATTACTTGCATCGAATACGAGATCTTTCCTTGAGGAAAAATCGTCAAGGTGGATTCCAGCTTGAGATGTCGATTGATGCTATCGCTCTTCTCGGTGCCCCGAATGAATTGCCTACTCGTGAAGATACGTCTTGGCGAATTGATGGTGATCTTGCCTCTTATCTCGATCCAATCATGAACCGGAACCTTTATGAGCCACCCAATCAAGCACCGAAATTTGGTGGTCGATCTGAGCTGGAAGCCATCGTGGGTCGTGATACGCCAACTCCACTTGCTTTCAATGATCCAGATGGTCATGGGATGCGTTACGAACTGGTCGATGGTCCGTATGAGTTTGTTTCGATCGACTCCCGTAGTGGAACTCTGCGAATACGCAGTGATGAAACCACAGAGTTTGATGTCACAGTGAGAGCAATCGATGATGGTTATCCCAATCGATCAAGCGAGCAGCGATTAGTGGTTAAGGTTCGTGATCCTCCACCACCTGAGCCGGAGCCAGAACCACCGCTTGGGTTTGATGATGCATCCCAAACAGTGCTTACCGCACTTGTGCAGGGGCGTAACGAATGGACCGCTTGGCTTCATGTTCGCACAAAAGATGAGACCATTAAGCTGCGTATCGGTGATGCATTCGAGATCGGAACGGTGGCGGGTTCAGTGGTTTCAGTGAACGCTCGCAGCGTCATCCTTGATGTCGCAGGAAATGAACTGGAACTGCAGCCTTCCGGTAATCTCCTTGAAGCGGCCAAGTCCATCTCCACCAACAGTCAAGCGGCACCTTGAACGCTCCCCTACAAAATGCTTCTTCCATCAGTTGCCGCGATTTAACGGTTTCCTTTCGTGGTGGTTTTGAAGCTTTGCAAAAGCTGTCTTTGGATATTCCATCCGCGGAGATCATGGCACTAGTGGGTCCGAGTGGTTGCGGTAAGACAACGTTGCTCAGGGTTCTTGCAGGGTTGGAGTTGCCCACCGGTGGGGAGCTGAAGAACGAGCCTCCGATACAAGCTGATCAGGGGCAAATAGCTTTCGTCTTTCAGCAGGCAACATTGTTGCCATGGAGGACTGCGATCGATAACGTGGCGCTTCCGCTTGAGCTGCTCCGGAATTCCGCACCGGAATATCACTTGACTAGGAAAGAGTGTTTAGAGATCGCAAAAGATAAGATGCAAGATGTAGGTCTATCTGACGCGTTGGATCGGTATCCTCGTGAGCTTTCGGGAGGGATGAAGATGCGAGTATCCATCGCAAGAGCACTCGTGACCAAGCCACAAGTTTTGCTGTTGGATGAACCATTTGCTGCGTTAGATGAAATTTTGCGAGATCAACTCGGTGAGATGTTGTTGGATTTATGGGACAAGCAAAGATTTACCGCGGTAATGGTCACTCACAATATTTCAGAAGCCGTACTGCTTTCACATCGGATTGCACTGATTCAGCAAGGCCAAAAAAAAGCAGTGATTCCAAACCCATTACCTTGGCCGCGCACGGACGCGGTGAGAGCGACAGCGGAATTCGGTGAACTCTACCGCAAAGTGAGCCTCACTCTACGGGAATCATAAACTGAGGATGAAAGTAAGTTGGTCACTTTGACGGAAAAAAAAGACGCTGTGCTGAGCGTCATGTTGGTTTTAT
>JAYYHM010000403.1:0-9689 GCA_036148415.1 Planctomycetota bacterium | reverse complement strand
ACGCTCCGAGGTCGGATTGCCCGTAATGACGAGTGAGTTGCTCAGGAGTGAAAACGAATCGCTTCACTCCCGATTCAGGATCATCACTATTTTCATCAAACCCGTGAATGGTGAGCGTTCCGTTGACCGGCACGGCTTGCGATTTTTCGTTGTAGAAAAAAACGCGACCTCCAAACCCTCGAGTTGGGGTCCTGCCCGCCTGGATCAAGGTGTCAGGAGTCCACGTGGCAGCCAGTTTCACTGGGTTAGGGTAAGGCTCCGGCTGTCCATCGGAATCGTCATCTCCTACCCAAGGTAAGCGATTCAGAAAACTGGGCTTCTTAGCATTTACATCCTTGTTGAGAAGATCGGTCTGCGGAGTGGCTACACATCCTGTTGACGCCCCAACAAGAGCGGCGGTCAATCCCCAGGTGATCTGACGTCTGTTTAAACGCATGGTATGCCTAAATTTTTAAGATGGGTTACCCGAATTTGTATCCATCCAACGGACTAACCCAAACTCTTATCTCGATCGTGTGACGTCGACAGCGCCTCACTGGCGACGCCATGATCCGACCCATGATTGACTAGTTTTGAAGATTACCCACTGGAATGGTGCTGTAAGGATCACGAATTGGCTTGTTCGGAGTTGGTGGTGTGACCACAGCAGAAGCGGGCTGAATCACGCCTGAAAAACTAGCTCCGGGCTGCCCAAGCCTGACCACTCGTCGCTCCTTCTCAGCACGTTGGGCTGAAGCCGCGGCACCGAGCAGGTCAGAATCAATGGTCATAGGTACGATGGGTCGTGAAATCGCGGGATCCAGTTGCTCATTTGACTCCATCAGCGACGAGGCCTGATCATCCTGATCTAAAACGTTGGGCGCTCTTCCTCGCTCCCCTTCCAGGTACTCTTGGTACTGCTCGGTACGAGGATAGGCCGAGGGAGTTGGGTAACCCTCACCGGGGAATACCTGAGCTTCTGGACTCGGACGCTTTCTCAGGTCATCCACGGTGGGCTGAAGATCCGGGTAGATCGTCGTGCCTACAGCGGGTCCCCAAAGGCCGTAACCCCCGCTCATTCCAACGTCACCGTGTGCTTCCACTACGTCAGCGAGGCACCAGCTCATTCGACTCGATTCCACCTGTTTGACATAATCGAGGTCTTCTTCACCGGTAACTAGCATCGGTGTGAGGAAAACGATTAGTTCAGATCGAATTTCCGATTCAGAATCGAACTTGAACAGATTGCCAATCAGTGGAATGTCTGCAACATAAGGAACGCGACGACTCGCAACAAATCTCTCTTTCTGAATCAAACCACCGAAGATGACTGTTTGACCGCTATAGGCAGCAACAACACTCTGTGCAGTGGTTCTCAAGATGTCGTTGATTAGAACCGTCTCCCCGTTGTTGCCACCGGTGGGAATGGTAGTTCCATTCAAATCATCGCGAGCGGAACGAGTGGCATCGACATCCATGATAATCAGCCCGTCAGCACCGACTCGCGGACGCACGTTCATAATCAAGCCAACCTCGGTATCCTCTGTAACCAACTGTGATCCCTGGATGCCGTTATTAATGACGTCGGTGACCCGTGCGATCAAGCGGCCCACTTGGACAAACCCTTCGGTATTGTCCATGGTCATGATTTGCGGGCGACTCAGTATCTGGAGTCGAGATGAATCCTGAAGCGTTCTCAGCAGCAAGCTCACCGAATCACTGGCCGCACTCAGAACAAATCCACCATACCCCAGGCTAGAACTGGATGTTCCGAGTCCGAGTGAGGAGAAACCGCGGGTGTAAACATTCTGATTTGGCTTATTCAAGTTCGGACTTGCCACAGCAATCTGATCTACCGCACTGGCCGCAATCCCACGGTCATAGAGCAGTGAATCTTGTAATCCGAACTCACCGCCGACCTCGAAAGCATCGTCCAGTCTCACTTCGGCAATCATGACCTTGATTAAGACCATCGGCGGTCTACGATCGAGTTGATCGATCATGCGTCTTACACCCTCGTAAAGCCGGGGTGAAACACTAAGAAGCAGGCTGTTGCTGATCGGTTCGGCAACTACGATCAAGTCTCGGTCAGCGAGATCGTAAGGTCCTAATCCTTGCTGGAACTGTTGAATCGTATTGACGGTTTGTGTTCGCTGCTGAACATAAGTCTGAATGGCGGTGGCTACATCTGCCGCAGTCTGATGGCGAAGCCAGATGACCTCAGTAATTCTCTCTGCAAATCCCTCACCATCGAGACGAAGAAGAATACTTTCCACAACATCCAGATCATTTGCACCACCACTGACGATGATACTGTTCGTTCTCTGGTCGGTTGTGAACCTCAGCGGGACAAGCGAGCTTTCACTAGATGCCGTTGAAGATGGCAGATTACCTGCCCCCACACTTGTACCCTGGGTCGCAGAGTCGTCACCGAAAAGTGTTTGCAGTGCCGTCGTCAGTTGAAGTGCATCACCATTTTCAATCGTGAAAACCTTGACTAGCGATTCGATACCGGGTGCTTGATCCAGCTGTCTAATCAATTCGCCGATCAACGGCATGCTCGTTGCAGGTGCCCGAACGACGATCGCATTTCCACCTGTATCCGCGGTCACTACTGCGCCGGAAAGTACACCTGAATCAATGAGCTCTTGATTCTTCGAATCCACTGCAACAATAGAAAGCGTGGCGGATGAAGCGGTGATATTGTCATTCCCTCCATCGCCCTCTCCATTAATCGCCTCCTGCAGAACAGGAGCGAGATCCTCAGCAACCGCATGATTCAATGGAAAGATCTTGATCTGATTGGTTGCTGCAATATGCTCGACATCCAGCTCGTTAACCAGCGTGGTGACCGCATCCAAGTCTCGTGGAGCTGCGCTCACTATCAAGGAATTGGTTCGATAATCTGCAAGTACACGAACTCGAGGCCCGATGGCAGGCCGCAGGTCTTCACCCGTTCCGGGACGATCGGTAAAAAAACCACGGACCGTCTCTTCAGCGTCTACTGCTGAAGCATTCTGGAGTCGGAAAACACGTATAAGTTTTTCGTTATCAAGCGGCTGATCGAGCTTCTCTACCAACTCCATCACTCCCGCAATCGCTTCCGTCCGACCGATGAGTAGTAGAGCATTGGGTGCATCTAAAGAAGTAATGCTGACTTCACCCTGCCGAGCAGAAAGAACGTCTTGATATAACTCCTCAAGTAGGTCAGCGACCGCGTTAGAATCTGCATGCTCAAGATCTACCACTTGAATATCTGGCTTGGTGACTTCGCTCTGCTGCTCAATCTCCTTGATGACATCCATTACCCGCTGAACATCTCGTTTTGCACCGCGAATAATAATGGTTCCTAATTCCGGCACGAATTGAATTTGGGTATCCCCAATCACCCCAGCGCCACCTTCATCACCGGAAATGCTGAAATCTCCATCCAACTCGTCTTGGCTTCCTAGAGGGATGGTTGCCTCGACCTGACCGCCTTCTTGGAACGCAGCTTGCCGAAAAACATCATTCTGTTTTGATGCTTCATTGGAATTCTTCAGACCACCCATCAAACGCAGCGCCCTCTGAATCGGCTCGGGCTCAGCGTGCACCAAACGAACCAATTCTATGGTTTGTCCGGAATCCGACTTGGGTTGATCAATGGTACTCAGCAGACGCTCCCATCCGCTGATGGCCATCGAGGGAGACATCACTGTGATGGTATTTAAGGCGCGATTGACTTGAACCGTAGTACCGCGTAGCGGTGAATTCTTGAATTGATAGACCGCTCGCTGTCCGCGAATACTGGTTGTGATCGTGTTTTGATCCCCTGAGAGGCGAACGAGACTCTGCTCTAACTCACTCGATGTAATGTGCAGAAGAGATCGGTTGAGTGGCTTCAGCTGTGTGGCACCGCCTTCGTCATTCGATGCAAGCATCGCTTGGACCTTCGCGGCGATCTCCGCTTGAGAGTCGGCGGGTGCCATCACTACCAACTGGGATCCCTTGGCATCAGCTGCCACCTGAATCTGGGGAAATTCCCGAAATTCCATACTCAGTGCTGTCGCGATGGACTTCGCTTGGGCAGCCGGTACAGCAAGGGTTTGGATGGTTGGTCCCTCGGCCTCTTGAGCCTGTAAACTAGCGCACGAAAGCATTAGGGATAGAGAAATATTTCTCAGATTGAAGTAGCGTCGCATTAGCGCGCACCTTTCGACAAAATCGGGATTGCTCTTCGAACATGAAGCGGTTTTCCATAAACGGCAACCCGCATAAGGCGATTCATCGGCGTTTTCCTAACCCTCGCTACAGACAAAAATGTTGTTGAAGACGTTACAAACAGAACATGTACTGCAGGCTTGCTATCAAAGCTGCTCGTTTGCATTGATCTTTCCACTCTTTTGCAAGTTTTGATAAAGCTGGGATGGAAAATGGCCGGAGCACGGTTTCGGCTCAAATCGAACCATTCAGGGCCAAGGTTGTGTTTGATCCTGCTGAGTTCCACAGCATTGCCTTGGATAGAAAGGTCTCCCATGCTCCCGCTTGCTGACGATCACCGCTATCGCAACACATCGCACGTTCTCCACACCCTGGGGATCTCCCTCACGCTGTTGATCACTACCGGATGCCAATACGCAATACCCAGTGCTTCACCAGCCACCAACTCGGGCGGTTTTTTTCCTTCTTTTTTCGGACAAACCCGAGTCGCGCCGCCACCGACCGGTTCCTATGTCAATCCAATACAGGGACAGGAAGAAACCCACAACTTCGGCGGCCCGAGCGCCACTATCCAACAACCCGATTCACAGCGAACTCTACCTCCACCGGTTCCTCGAGCCCGCGGGAATTCCTCGCGACGACCTGATGCGGATTCGGGAACAGGTAACACTCCCGATAGCAATCAGGAAGAGGTTTGGCCAGCTAGTTTTGGTCCGAGAGGGCAGTCCATTTCTCAGAGTGGTATCTCTTCCGCGGGTTACAGAGTTGAACAAGCACAATATATGAGCGAAGAAGGTCAATTCAGTGGCGGCTTACCCGTAACGGATCTCACGGCATACGGGGAATCGTCCACCCCCGAAAAAAGACTTGATGATCAGACGCTACTTAGCTCAGTAGCCACCGCACCCATTTCCAATCAGTGGAGCGGTAACCAAGTCATCCATGCCAAGTATGATGAGGAAGCAGAGGTAGCCCACAGCGGGAAAGAGGGAGCAGAACCCAACATCACTGAACCCTTGAGTTGGAGAAATCCAATCCGAAACGATGAAGGACGGCTCAGGTCAACTCAGCAATGATCTCGGCCTCAGGTGGTGTCAACCTGACCGGTCTGCCGTCGGGTGTCTGCAACTCCGCGGTTGGATCAATTCCCAACTGGGTATAAATCGTTGCTGCGAGATCCGAGGGTGTAACAGGATGATCGAATGGAGATTCTCCCACCGAATCGCTCTGTCCAACAACTTGTCCTCCGCGGATTCCACCTCCGGCCATCAGAACACTGAACACGCGTGGCCAATGATCACGACCTCCTGCTGTGTTCAATTTAGGCGTTCGCCCAAATTCTCCCATCACGACTACCAGTGTTTCGTCAAGCATTCCGCGTTGATCGAGATCCGTGATCAGGCCGCTCAATGCTCTATCTAAAGAGGGAATCAGCCCGATTGGAGTCTTCGCACCTGCGAACCCATCTTTCAGACGTGTTGCGAGTTGGTTGTGGGTATCCCAACCTTTATGGTTCACGGTAACAAAAGGCACGCCACGTTCTACCAATCTGCGAGCGAGCAAGCAGCTCTGCCCCACCGTTTTCATTCCATAGGATTCTCGAAGTGCATCACGCTCCTCATCAATCTTGAACGCTGACTTGGCCTCGGATGAAGTCATCAATTGGTAAGCTCTCTGAAGGTCCGGATCCGAGTCCGCGAAGAGTTCCCCAAGAGTTTCTTGTCGAGCCTGTGAAGATTCTTGCTCCACCGCGTTCTGTCCAAAACGATTCATGGATTCGATAAATTCCATTCGTCGGTCAATTCGATCCGTGGATAGACTCGGAAAGTAATTCAAATCACGCACTTGGAAATCAGGTTTGGCTGGATCACCTCCCACCGAGAAGGGACGATGATGTGTTGGTAAATATCCTCCACCATTCATGCCAGCCCCTCCGACATTGAATTGCGGCACTGCAACATTTTTGGGTAGGACACTGACTTCCTGATTGAGAAAGGAATAGACCGCTCCGAAGGAAGGATAGTCAAGCACCGGTGTCGGCTGATATCCCGTCATCATGTAATGGGTACCGAATTGATGTTCGCCTAAGGGTGATGTCACGGAACGAATCAAAGCGACCCGATCCATCAATGCTGCAGTCTGTGGAAGACACTCACCCAACCGTATTCCAGGCACCGTAGTCGCGATGGAGCTCAGAGGGCCGCGAACCTCAACTGGGGCTTCAGGCTTGGGATCAAAGGTCTCCAAGTGGCTCGGTCCACCATCAAGCCAAATCAGGATGCAGGCTTTGGCCGCGGGTGAAGTCGCATTTACGCCTTGCCTCACTTCGCTCGCAACGATTCTCTGCATCCTCAGCAAGTCCGCGATGCCGAAGCCATCTCGGAGTGTGATAGCGAATCCTCCGGTAGCCAGCGTGCCGGCTCGAACAAAATCGCGCCGCAACAATCCAGAATACGGAAGATTGCCGTGGCCTTCACTTTGTCTTCTTGGATAACGATGTAATCTTTTCATCGATGATTCTAATCCATCTATTCGGGTATCTGCTCACCATCACGCAAGCACGGTAAATCCGCTCATTGATTGTGTGTAAATTCACGACAGGCCAGTAAACTCCACAAAAAATCCCTCAGTAAATTATCCCGATCATCGGATTGAGCTTCCCCCAATTGACGCTCCCAATAGGCCCGCTCATCGGATCGAGGCAACCGCTGGAGAGCCAATTGGTAGAAATCACGAACTATCTCGCTGTCAGAGTATCCGCGGGTGATCCAACGGGACAATCGGTTATTCTCGTTTTCCAAACGTTGATTAATAAAATCGCCATTCAGTAGAAAGAGCTTGGCCCCAAGCCCCGCAGACAATGTGCTCAGCGACTGATCACAGGAGGATTCTGGTGAACATCTACCTAAGGTATCAAGTGCACGGGACGGTGTCTGCGGATCCATTAACTCAACGGCCCGCGTGCCGATGGGCTGATTGCCATAAGCGAGGGGGCTGTCAAGAACATCAGAGATTGCATCTGCTAAAACTTCTGCTTGGAGAGGGCGAACATTGTAGTGCGAATAGAATGCCACATCCGATACGTTACCTAGCTGGGGAACTGCGCTACGTTGATAACAATTGCTATTTGCCATCACACGTAAGATCGCTCTGATGTCATAACCCGATTTAACAAACTCCGAAGAAAGTTCCTCTAATAATTCTGGGTGGGTCGCTGGGTTGGTTTGTCGAAAGTCATCGACAGGGTCAACCAGTCCTCTACCCATCATGACTTTCCATAGACGATTAACGATTGCCTTGGCAAACAAAGGGTTTTCTTTTGCAACCAGCCAATCCACAAACTCCGTGGCCAAGGGTTGATCTGCATCCACTTCTCTCGATAACCAAGCTCCAGCCGGCAACTTTGGCAACGCATCCCGTCCTGTTTTGGGGTGAGTGACTTTGGCGGCTGGCTGATCCACCACACTCTGGCTAACGCTAATGGTCGCGAGTATAGCGGCGAGACCGTGGTAATCGTCCTGAGTCCACTGATCCAATGGGTGATTGTGACAATTCGCGCATCGCAATCGACTGGCCATGAAGACTTCACTCACCAACTCCGCTCTTTCCCGTGGGTTATCGGCTGTACGATAAAAATTGGCGGGTCCAACTTCAGTCGTGTCACCGCGAGCGAGAAGAAGGGCCTTCACAATGGAATCGTATCCAGCGTGTTCCTCCAACTGCTGCCCAAGCCAGCGGTGATAAGCTTCCATTGCGGCTCGAGAATCTGGCAGCTTCCTCAGACGAAACAGCTTTGCCAGTTTCTGAGTCCAATAGCAATTGAACTCATCCGACGAGAGTAACGAGTCAACCAGCCAGGTCCGACGAACCTCCGAATCCAGTTTGAGATAATCGTTAGTTTGTGACGGAGTTGGGAGCCGGCCAGTTAAATCCAGACAAGCACGACGCAAAAAGGTTGCATCATCGCACGAAGGGGAACTTGGTAAATTGAGCAGATCGAGTTTCTGGTTCACCCAGTGATCAACCAAGGACGAGGGGTCCTTACGGCGAGGAACCTCTGGCAGGTTCGGACGCGCTGTCTTCTCCCGTAGAGAGGCTTCGTCTTCGGAAAGGAATGGGAGTACCAATTCAACAGGCACCACTTGATTAAGATACCGAGCGATCACGATGTGCCTGCCTCGTCGATTCACGGTGATCTCACCAGTATCGGGATCAATAGAAACTGCCGATTCATCCTCCGCTTTAAAAACAGTCCAGCCTGTCACATTCTCCGAATCACCATTCTCAAAAGTTGCTGTGACCTTCAGAGGAATCGTCTGCCCTTGGTGAGAGAGAATGGAGAGTATCGGTTCTACTTGGAGCTGCTGCAATCCAAAATCATTGGTAGCGGCGGTATCTTCGGTCGCCGACCGACTGGATTCGTCAGTAACGTTCCACTTGGCCCCCTGATCAATCCATTGTTCAATTCGGGCGGCACCTGATCCCGATGAAACGAGCCGCTGGCCGCCTCCGTGTTCAATCGTTTCGGTAGCCTTGAGCAAGAGAAGACTGCTCTGTGGATCCAGATGGTTTATACGCCTTCCTCCGAGTCGCATGACGATCTCATGAAAGTCGGCCTCCGGATCACTACCGTATAGCGAAAGCCTGAAACCGCCTCGACCTGCTGCAGCTCCGTGACAAGCTCCCTGATTACAACCCGCTTTGGTCAAGACGGGTGTAATCTCTCGAACGAAGCTTTGACCACTTAAGGTATGACCAGCAAACGCCCAAAACCACAGTGCCACCACGGGTAACAGACGGAAAACAACAGGATGGATGGATAAAACGAAACACACGGTTTCATTCCCGATCTTTTGGCTTCTGGTTAGCTTTGTTAGTCGCAGCACTATACTTCTGCTGCCAATCTCGCAGCACTTTTTGTGCAGCCGGTGTGCCGTAATTCTCGAACCTGCCTGAATCCATGATCCGATTGACCATACTGAGGAGCTCTACCTTCCGCTCGGGGTGAATTTCGAGGTATCGTTCGGTTCTTGTCGCCGTGCTGTTGACTTCCTCGTCCGTTAACGATTTTGAAATCAAGCCGCGAACCAATCGAACTAACTGAGGATCTGCGTTGCCTCTTGTTCGAAATGGTGTACCCTCGCCTGCTCCCTCAGCAGCTTCTCGCATTTTTTCAGGATTCTCCCGCCCGACCGCATTGGGATCTCGCTTAGCACTACGTTGACCAGAGTCCTTTGAGCTACCGTCTCTTGGATTACCTTCGCGTTGAGCCTGAGGCCTTTGACGCATCATGCCTCGGTTCGCCTGAAGGACACTCTCCAGCGAGGGAACCTCCCCTCCACCGCTTCCCTTCACGACTGCATCGATCATCGCCTGACCATCAACCTGCAATTGCGGCTGCAGTAATGCAAAGTTGCTCACTACCTTGCCCTCGTCACAAACCAGCACAGTCATGGTGACATTTCGATTCAGACCGAACGCTCCCGGACCGGCGATTCCATCAGGCGAGA
>JAYYHM010000402.1:0-4329 GCA_036148415.1 Planctomycetota bacterium | reverse complement strand
CGGTCAAGGGTTGGACTGGAACTCAGATGGCCAACGCCATTCGCCACATCCCTGACCATGAGGAATTCAATCCTAACGTTCGGCAACTGTTGCACGTTTCCTTCAAGGTTGCTGCTAAAGCCGGTGAGCGTTATACGGATCTCCTGAAAAAGCACCGTGAGATCGTTTCTGCAGAAGTGACCAAGAATATCTTCGATCGACACCTCAAGCCACTTTTCTTGGGTTGAACTTGGCGGTGCTGCAAGTCTTGGGTGCAGGGTAGAGGATACCGGCCAAAACCCACCCCATGATGTATGATTGTGATTCAAAAATAGAGTGGATCTTATGCGCATTATGGGGTACCGAACATGGCAAAACTAATAGCTTCTCAATCTGAACCGACTTCGGAGAGATTGAACCGAAGAGCTTGTTTGGGGGCGAGTATTGCTGGGCTGATGGCAGCGACCCTCCAAGCTCGGCCATGTCCGCTTAAGAAGACAGAGGAATGTGCGACGGAGCAAGCGCAGGCAACAGCGGATTCTTCTATCCGTTTGGGATTCGGAACATACGGAATGCGTAGTTTGTCACCGCTGGATGCCATTCGCGTGACCTCTGCGATCGGCTATCAAGGAATCGAACTTTGCCTGCTGCAGGGATGGCCGACTTCCTTGGCTGAAATGTCTTTGGGGGATAGGCAGGACTTGCGTCAGGCTTTGTCTGATCACCGTCTCGAGGTTCCGTCACTACTGGAGAGCCTCCCCTGCCTGCGCGGTAAGTTGACGCACCGGTCCAATCTGGACCGGTTGAAGGCTGCTGCTGAGTTTGGAAAGGGCCTTGCACAAGGTACTTCGCCCGTCGTCCAATCGATTGTGGGTGGAAAAGCAGAGAATTGGGAAAACTCAAAACAACAACTTGTCACTGAACTTGGTGATTGGGCTCAGATCGGCCAAGACATGGGCGTTTTCATTTGTTTCAAACCTCATGCATCCCACTTGGTGGGGCTGCCTGAACAGGCTTTGTGGATCTTGGATCAGATTAACTCTCCATTCTTACGGATCGTCTATGACTACAGTCATTATTTTCTAGAAGGCATTGATCTCAAGGAAAGTCTCAACCGACTCTTATCGGTCAGTCCGTATATTCAAGTGAAAGACAGTGCAGGTACCCGAGCAAAGCATCGATACCTACTGCCTGGAGACGGCAAAACGGACTACAAATTATACTTCCAAGAGCTTCATCGTTTGAACTATCGAGGTTTCGTCAATGTCGAGGTCAGTTCGATGATTCATCGGTTGGAGGGGTATGACCCGCTTGCTACGGCGAAGATCTGTTATCAGCGGTTACAACCTCTTTTGCAGGAAGTGATTTCACGTTAGCGTTGGCTTTCTATCTAGATTCCCTCGACGCATCGTGCATGCGGAATGTGTTGAGACGAGTTGGTTCAGGGGGCTGGTGTCTCGGAGTACGATTTCATATCGAGGGATTTTAGCGATGCCGAAATTCACTGTAGTCATCAGTGACCGTTCGAAGCACGATGCTGGGTATCGAAAGAATCGGATGTACTGGTGGTTGGCCCGACAGATTGGTGGCTATGGCGAACTGTGTCTGTATTGGTTTTTATGCGAGTATTTTGGCGAAGGCTCTGTGCGACTCGTTCGCCCGAGTGAATTGTTTAACCTTTCCAGGCCGTTGCGGACCGACTACCTGATGGTGGGCGTGCCGACCCTGCTCCATGAGCAACACCTTGAGCGCGTTCACTATCGTAAACTGGTTCTTTATGACTCTTCTGATCATGATGGGATCAATTTTCTCTACTCAGATGAACAATATCTGCTCTCAAAAGCAGATTGTTGTTTGAAGCATTTTTGTGATCGAAGGTGGACGCTTCCGTTAAGGATAGGTCTTCTTCCAATAAAGCGGCCCCCCAGGAATAACCGGTTACATTGGAAGCTCCGGTCTGTTGTCAATCGAGAAGTTGCTCAAACCCCCGATCGCGAATTTGATGTGGGTTTTGTGGCTAGACCGACCGGTGATCCGGAATCCAATATCCGTCTGCGATGGTTGATTGAGCTTGTTCGCAATGGAGCGGATTTGAGTCTCTGGGGTGGACTCGTGGGAGGGCAAAGCTGGAAAGACCTTTTGTCCGAAACTGACATTCCTGAGACTTGCTGGATGGGACGTCGTAAGATTGGCTTTTCAGATTATTTTGATGGTCTTTCTCGCTCTAAGGTGGCTTTGGCTCCACCCGGATATGCGCCGTGGACTTTCCGTCATTATGAAGCGGTCTATGCCGGCTGTATGATTGTCACAACCGATCTGAGTGATTTTGAGTTTCTCATCCCTCTGCCGGAATCATCGCTGGTTCAATTACAGCAGGGGGAATCGGTGGTCGATGGCGTTCGACGCGCAATTCAACTCGGGATTTCAGAACCTGAAAGAGCACGAGATGCTCGTGCGGAATTGGATCAGTGGTTGACTCTGGGCAAGTATGACTCATCCTGTTCAAGCACCAAGGACCGGTTCATGTCATACCTAGAGGCATGAGTTGAGTCTGCCTTTAGAAGGCTTAGTGGCTCATTGATTCGGTGTTTAACACTGCGTAAGTTCCCGGTCTCCAGTCTGTGTTATCCTATGGAGCCGCTAGCTTGGTAATGGGGCGGTCGATAATTAAAAGGACCTTACGCTCGATAAGGACTGGACGCTGAATGACTTGCGGAACGGGAATTGGAACGATTGCAACTCCGGAGGTGTTTCGGTGCAGGAATCGAAGGGTCTGCCGGCTATTCGTGTTGCTGTCCTTGTTCAACTTGTCGGGCTGTGGACCCTCCACTACCTACCCAGCACAGCCGATTACATTGCTCTGCCCTTGGTCTGCCGGTGGTGGAACGGATCGAGTATCGAGACAGTTTGCAAAGCAACTTGAGCAATCTTTAGGTATACCGGTTAACGTGATCAATGCGACGGGCGGATCTGGTGTAACCGGCCACACGCGGGGAGCCCAAGCAAGACCTGACGGCTATACTCTGACCATGGTCACGGTCGAGTTGAATATGTTGCATTGGCGTGGTTTGACTTCCGTGACCTATGAGAACTTTCAACCACTTCACCTGATCAATCGCGATAGTGCTGCCTTGTTTGTGAGGCAGGAAAGCGAAATTCAAAACCTTGATCAATTGCGTGATGCGATCGCGTCGAATCCTGGAAGAATCAAAGCGAGTGGAACGGCATTCGGCGGGATTTGGCACGTTGCGATGGCCGGTTGGTTAGATCAGCAGGGTATCGATCCCACGGCAGCGACATGGATATCGATTAATGGTTCTGGGCCCTCGATTCAGGAACTCAACGCAGGCGGCATTGACTTGATTTGTTGTTCTTTACCGGAGGTGGATGCGCTGCTTGCTGCTGGCAAGGTTCGATGTCTGGGGGTGATGGCAGATGAACGCGTAGCGGGTTTCAAAGGGGTTCCAACTTTTAAAGAACAGGGACACGATTGGTCGCTCGCGGGTTGGCGTGGTCTGGCTGCTCCGGTTGGAATCTCGACAGAAAGGTTGGCAATTCTGCAGGATGCCGTGAATGAAATCGCTCACAGCCAAGAGCTGGCGGAGTTCATGGAGCAAGCTGGATTTAACTTGAGTCTGGAGGGCTCGTCTGAATTCGAAGCCACACTCGCCAGGCAGGACGCGATCTTCAAGCAGGTATTGACCGGGCCAGCTTTTGCTTCCATGAGTGGCGAACATTTTGGGCCGATGTTGTTTCCCGGTGTCATCGGATGCTCACTACTTGCTCTATTGGTGATGTTGATTCGGCAGGAATATCAAATTCGTTATGCGGAGGGTCATTGTTTGTCAGAGGAAAAACTGGAGCCTGACTCTGGGGGGTCTATCTCTTGGGGTATTTTGTACTGGGTTGTTGCGGCCTGTTTGCTTTATAGCTACCTTTCCGAGGTTGTCGGTTTCCTTCTCGCTGCCGTTGTTCTGGTGACAGGACTTTTATTCTTGATGGCACCGCCTGACAGGGTTCGCTGGTGTTTGCGATTCGGTTTCCCAATCGCTTTGATTCTGTCTGTGGGTTTGTATCAGCTGTTTTCGGTGGGATTGGGCGTTCCATTACCTCGTGGTTGGTTGGGATGGTGAGCATGGTACCCACAGAGCTTCAGCAAGCCCTTTCTCAAGTTTTCTTAGACCCGTCTGTCTGGATGATTGTGTTGGGGGCATCGGTCTACGGTATCTTTCTCGGGGCGATGCCAGGTTTAACGGCAACGATGGGTGTGGCCTTGTTCGTTCCCATTACTTATTGGATGGAGCCTGTACCTGCCTTGGCAGCCATTGTAACGATGGTAGCAAGCGCGAT
>JAYYHM010000401.1:0-3212 GCA_036148415.1 Planctomycetota bacterium | reverse complement strand
CGAATTGTTCCGTCAGCTCCACATTCTTCGCCGGGGTCAACGGATTGGTGCGAGCGGGTATACCGGGTTGAAAAAAGTAGCTGCTTGAACTGCCCATCTCATGAAAATCCAGAACCACATTCGGCTTCCACTGGTGAAATAGTTGAATTCGGCCTCGGGATTCGGGATGTACCACAGGTAACCAATCACGATTGAGATCGAACCAGTAATAGTTGGTACGTCCGCCCGGCCAGTCCTGCCGGTGTTCGCGGTCAGCTGGGTCTTGGCTTCCGAGACGACCACGATTTTCATTTGCCCAATGAGCGAAGCGACTGCCACCATCAGGATTGAGTGAAGGATCCACTAGGAAAACCGAATCATTGAGTGTTTTGACCACGCTATCAGCTTGCGATGAAGCTAAGTGATAGGCCAACAGTGGTGACGCGTTCATCGCACTCGCTTCGTCTCCATGCACTCCATAGCCAAGATACATCACCGTTCGATCGTCTGGGCGGGGTGCCTTTATTTTTCCGCTTGCGAGTTCCCGATGAGACTCCTTGATTTTAGCAATGTGTTTTTGATTCTCTGGTGAGGTAATCACCAGAACAAAGAGTTGGCGTCCTCCGTGAGACGTGGCGTAAGGTGTGAAGGACACGCGATCGGACTGTTCGGCGAGTAACTTCATGTACCCATGGATTTGGTCATGCCTCAGATGCCGGCTGCCAATCTTGAACCCCAGGAAGTCACTCGGAGTGGTGATCGAGGATTTCCGCTTCTGTCGCGGCAATACTGAAGCAGGGTCGGTTGCCTCGGCCGCCATCGAATGACCAACCCACAGACCACTGACCACTAACAGACAGATCTTGCAAACTGCTACACCGAACGACTTTGGCCACACTTGCATCATCTTTAACCCAGAAAAAATGGAATCTAGCATCAGCAAACCTGCTTCCCGATGCACTGCTCATAGTTTAGTTCCAATGATGGACGCGTACACGCAATAATTAGTCGCGATTTCGGATCACCCATTCCAATTGTCGAAAGACTCAGGATCTGAGGTCCAGATCGGGAAAAACCAACGCTCACGCCTTGATCCTAAGATGGATCCCAAAACAATTGCCGCTGCATGCGAGAATCCTCTGGGGGGGAAACTCTGCGCGGTAAATCTCGTAAAATGCAACGAAGAGTTTTGGTCGATCGAGGCTCTAAGAATGAACACATCACCAAACCCCACAGCACGCCCAAAGCACCATCAGCTCAACTGGACTAAAAAGATGCCACGCCTTCTGCGTCAGCTCTGCTTGATTAACCCTTTCAAGGGCGATGTTCCCGTATCACGAGTTTGGATCACGCGACCAAGCAGTCGTGGAAGGACGCTACCGTTTCCAACCGCCAAGAACTATCGCCAACCGATCGAGATCCTGGCGACGTTCTTCGCCAAAGCATATCGACAAAAAGGTTACGCGCGGCACAACCGCTACGTCGAGATCCCTGGCTTTGATCCCGTTCTTGTTACCAGGGACCCACGCGTCATTCGAGCCATACTCACTTCCACCGGTTTTGGTGAGGGCCGAGTGGATCGAGACACGATGCCATCCGAGGGAATCGCGCGGGCGACGGGTCCCGATACGTTACTCTTTGCGAATGGTCAGCAGTGGAAAACTCACCGAAATGCGTCCGCCAAAGCCTTTGGAAAAACCAGCCTGTTCAATGAAGATGTATTTTGTGACTTTGAACAAACCTTCAGAGAGCATCTAGGTAAACGACTTGCTGATCTTAGGCAGTACTTTGAAAGGACCGGAGAGAGCGAGATTGAAATCGCACTGGAACCAGAAATCAAATGCATCATGATGGAGATGCTGCTGTTTAATTTTTTTGGTGCTCGGGTGGAACCTACCGAAATCCGTGAACGTTACGTACCTGCCATCGATAAAGTCATTTCACACATTGTTCGTGACACGATTGATGTTCAGTTTAGCTTCATGCAACTCACCAAAACCAATTCCCCAAAGGAAGATGCTGAATTGGCGGAGGCTTTTCAACTGTTCGAACAGTTAACCGATCTATCCATTGCACCAAGGGCGGAACGCAAGTGTGCGTGGGAGCGAGTGGATGACAAATGGACGGATGAAGAGCTCCGAAGCAACGTGAAAGTGTTCCTTGCCGGAGCTCTCGAAGCGACAACCTCCTACGCGGCTTGGGCGATTTCACACCTTGCTAGAAACTCCGAATATCAGGCCAGAGTGTATGAGGAAGTGAAGTCAATCGATGCATTCCAAACCGAGGCATTTGAGAATTCCGTGAACCTGCAGAACGTGCTGCGCGAAACGCTCCGTCTCACCCCATCGCTCTATTTTCTCCCTCGACGATCAACGGACGACACATGGATCAAACTTGCAGACGGATCCAAGATACTTCTTCCAGCCGGCGCACACGTGTTATTAGATATCTGGCACTCGAATCGCATCGAAGGGTACTGGGGCGAAAAAAGAACCGGTTTCAAGGCGGATGAATTTCACCCACAGCGATGGGATGCCATCGGTCAATCGGGCTGCAGCAAAGAATTCTTGCACTACGGGTTTGGTCACGGAGCGAGAGTCTGTCCTGGCAAACATCTCGGGGAACTCGAGGTCTCTCTGGTGGTTGGCGGCATGGTGAAGCTTTTTGAATTCACAGCAGTTCACACCGCGAACCCACCCCGCGCCGGTGTGTCCACGAAACCCAAAGATGGCACGTTGGTGCGGTTAAGACTCCGGGAATAATCGGAGCCCCTTCGTGCTTTTCAAATGGCTTAGAACCTGCAACCCGATGAAGAGTCGTGCATTTGATTTTGCTAATCTATACTTTTGATGAGCCGCATCGAACTAACCACCACGAGTGCGGATGAATCGATTGAGCCGGATACTTGAACTCAATCCCATGAGGCAAATCACCCCAAATATTCCATGAACCGCCAGCTCGCCCGAAAAACTGAATATAAAGGCCACCTGTATGACAGCAGGAGTGCAGCAATCTTTGCGCGCGTCAATGAACTCATGCAAGATCGTAACTCCGCTCAGTTCCCCTACCAGATGCGTCCAAATCTGTTGAACTTCGCGGGCCACCAGTGGGATCTCTGCATTGATAAGTTCGTGCCAATCGTTGGCGAGATCCTGGGGACTCGCAATTACTATGAATATCAAGAGGAGCAGCCCAGCGAGGAATACATCAAGGAGATCAGCCGACCTGCGATC
>JAYYHM010000400.1:0-3803 GCA_036148415.1 Planctomycetota bacterium | reverse complement strand
CGAGGACATATTCGTTTTCTTGCAGATGACCTATTAGAAGGGCGTGGTCCCGGTTCTCGAGGAGATCAGATTACACAGCTGTACCTACAAACCCAGTTTCAATCACTTGGGCTGCTTCCGGCTGCGACACCGGAGGGCATTCACCTCGCAATCAACGGTAATCGCGTTGAGGGGGAAGCAGATGTTGAATCCCTTCGAGAGCCGAGCTGGACACAAGCTGTCCCTCTGATCGGAGTCCAAACCCATCCTCCTGATTCGGTGACATTTACTCATCAATCCGAAACGCTTACGCTTCAATCGGGTGAGAATTTCATGTCCAATCTCGGACAAACCAGCGAAGCGACTTCGATCAAAGATGCGGAAGTCGTCTTCGTTGGATACGGAATTCAAGCTCCCGAGTATCAGTGGGATGACTTTAAGGATGTAGATGTGAGGGGAAAGATCCTTCTCATGATGAACAATGATCCAGAAGACGATCCCAATCGATTTGAAGGCAGAAAACGACTCTATTACGGACGCTGGGATTACAAATATCAGATCGCGGCAAAACACGGCGCGGTTGGAGCGATCATCATTCACACCACGCCATCGGCTGGATACCCATGGCAAGTCATTCAAACGTCTTGGAGTGGTGAAGAATTTAAGTTACGCAATGACAGTACACCCGTGTGCAAAATGACAGGCTGGGTCACGGATCAAGCTGCAAAGCAGCTTGTTGCACTAAGTGGTTATGATCTCGGTGAACTGCGCAAACGTGCTCAATCAAATGACTTTCGACCGGTCGAATTGGGAACAAGCTTTTCCATCGAATTGACCGGAAAGGTGAGAGAACAAGATTCTGCGAACGTGGTTGGCATCCTCCCGGGGAGTGATCCGAAACTCAGAGATCAAGCAGTAATCTTCATGGCGCATCACGATCACCTTGGTATCAGTGCAGAACGCAATATTGATGGAGATAATATCTACAACGGTGCGGTGGATAACGCATCAGGCACCGCCGGTTTACTAACGATTGCCAAAGCGTTCTCTGCTTTACCGGTAAAACCACGGCGTTCGGTTCTATTCGCGGCAGTTGCTGCGGAAGAGCAAGGATTGCTTGGCTCTCAACAGTTCGCACAAGCACCACCGATGCACCCTGGACTCCTTGCCGCCGTGGTAAATATTGACGGTGCAAATATTCTGGGAGAGACACATGACGTCAATGTCATAGGAAATGGTAAATCGAACCTTGATGCGATCGTGGAGCAAATTGCTAAATCCCAGAATCGAGTGGTGACACCGGATCTCTTTCCGGATCGTGGATACTACTATCGTTCCGATCAATTCAGCCTTGCGAAAATCGGTGTGCCCGGAGTGTATCTACACAGCGGGATTAATGTTGTGGGTAAACCGACGGGCTGGGGAAAAGAGCAGCTGGAGAAGTGGGTCGAAGAGACATACCATCAACCCAGTGATGAATATCAAACCTCATGGAATCTCTCCGGAGCAATTCAGGACTTGCAACTTCTAGCACTGGTGGGTCTAAAAATCGCTCAGGATGATGAGATACCACAGTGGAACGCTGGAGATGAATTTGAGGCGGCGAGAATCCAAGCAATTCACATGCTGAAGGCGTCACCAAACCCATAGCCCCACGAAAACCAGTGCATCAGTAGAACCGGCGAATCCGTTGAACCCGTGTATCACTGAACACGAATGGATCGACCTGCGGCATCGTTCAGGCCTAGTCAGGAGAGCTTGCCCCACACTGGCTGTCGACTTGCCGGACGGCGTTCCCGTTCATGCTAAACTACAGCTTTCCAGCCCGAACTACAGGTAACCGGCAGAAATCTATATCCCAAGCTTCCCATCATTCTATCCGGCAACTCATCCATCAGACCTTAATTCAATGTGTAACACTCGCCAGCTAATCAGAGCTAAAACCATGATCGCACCGAGAAGACTGCCTTTAGCCTCTGCCATCCTCTTGATCGGATGTTGCCTCATGGAGAAGGCCCAGGGAATAGAAGCCCCAAGACCGAGTTTTATTCTCTGCATGGGTGACGACCATGGCTGGGAAGAGACAGGGTACAACGGACACCCTTACCTACAAACTCCGGTACTTGATGAAATGGCCGCAACCGGTCTACGTCTGGATCGATTCTACTCCGGGCATCCGTCCTGCTCGCCAACCCGAGGTAGTGTCATCACCGGTAGACATCCCAATCGTTATGGTACTTTTGCACCGAATTGGTCACTCCGTCCCGAAGAAATATCGATCGCTCAGCTTTTAGCCGATGCCGGCTACCGTACAGCACACTTTGGGAAATGGCATTTAGGCCCCGTAAAAAAATCCTCGCCCACCAGTCCAGGTGCGATGGGATTCTCTCGATGGCTAAGTCACGACAATTTCTTCGAACTCAATCCATCCTTTTCTCTGGATGGTGGTCCGCCCAAGGTTTTTCAGGGAGAAAGCTCTGAAATTCTTGTCGAGCAAGCATTAAAGTTCATCAAACAAGCCGACGGTAATGATCAACCTTTTTTTGTGGTGATCTGGTTTGGGTCCCCCCACGAACCTTACAGCGGACTCGAGAAAGACCTCAAACTCTATGACGAGCTTCCACAGAAATACTCGGATCGAAAGGTGAGGCTGACATCGAACGAAACCGGAAGATCAACTCAGAGACCACTCGGGGAAGTTCTGAGGGAGCGATATGCAGAGATCACGGCAATGGACCGAGCAATGGGATACCTACGTGACGGTTTAGAGGATCAAGGTAAACGCCAGAACACGATTCTTTGGTACTGCGGCGATAATGGCACTCCTTCAAGTGGATTGTTAGAAAGCCCACTCCGGGGCAGGAAGTCTCAGGTGTACGAAGGTGGTGTTCGAGTACCCGGAGTCATTGAATGGCCAGCGAAAATCAAAGCATCGCGATCCAGCAGCCATGTAGCCGTTACCAGTGATATGCTGCCCACACTCTGTTCGGCGGCTGGAGTGCCCACACCTTCGAGGATTCTCGATGGTATCGATCTTCTGCCCATGATCAGGGGCGAGGTCGAAAAACGCCTGCAACCGGTGTATTTCTGGAGTTTCAACACGAAATCCATCTCCGCCGACTCCAAGCCGTGGATTCCAGCAGATCTTCAAGAGGGAACCACTCCACTTGTTAAGCTGATGAATGGGAAACCAACACGAACCTTTAGGAATGTGCATGCGGATCAGATTCAAGATGAGTATTTCATGGGCCCTCGAGCCATCACCACGCAAAACTTCAAATTGATCTTAGACCAATCCGGTTCGGGCTCGATCGAATTGTACGATCTCAGCAACGAGCTAGATGAGCAGAACAATCTGGCGAAAGCCCAGCCCGAAAAAGTGAAGAAACTGCAAAAGCTGATGAGAGTATGGCAAACTAGCGTATTGGCTAGCTTGCAGGGTAAAGACTACCTTCAGAAAAAACTAAAGTAATACTTAAACCGCCGAAACGGGTTCCAGCGATTTCCCGACCGACCACTTCGTAAAGTCGGATTCGTCTCGCACCACTTCTTCGTAAATCGTGTTCCTCTCGATCGGATCACGGCCGGCCTCAATAATCAATTGCTTGATCGAATCGACAGAAAGGCATTGCGGGGTAGTCGCCCCGGCGTCATGGTAGATCAATTCATGACGTACCGTACCGTCAATATCATCCGCACCATAAGCCAAGGCCGTTTGTGCCGTTTCGATCCCAAGCATGATCCAGTAAGCCTTGATGTGTTGCACGTTATCCAGCATTAATCGACTGATCGCCATCGTACGGAGATCCATCAAGGCCGAAGGC
>JAYYHM010000399.1:0-6350 GCA_036148415.1 Planctomycetota bacterium | reverse complement strand
CTCTCGATCAATGGCGTTGAAGAATGACTACGCAATGATCTCAGGAACTTCAAAACCTGAACGATACTCACGCTTCAAATAATGATTAGCAGTCTCAGCGTACGGACCCTCGAATAATTCCGTCGCGTTGTTCAATTCGAGCATTGGACTCATTTGAATCGATTGATCTTGAAGGCCGAGATCATGAGCTTGCAGGTGCTGACCCATTTCTCCTAACAGCTCGCTCCACTGACTGAGAGAAGTCTGATTCGCTTTCTCTTCCGAAAAGCTTGTGCCGCAGCGAACTGCGACGTTAGCAAGATTGCACCATCCTGTACTATCATTTCCAACTGCAACTTCCGCATTCAGTAGACTACGATCTTGTGCGCGTATGGCATCAATGAAGTTTTGTTGGTGTATGACATCACCATTGCCTCGAAATTCCCGAACCACTTTCCCTTGTAGGTCATAGGCCGCAGCTCGACCTCGCTGGCCCTCAAATCGACCCCCTTCGCAGTAGACGACGTAACCACTACTTGGGCCAGGATGCTTTGGACTCTTCTTGCCATTGGGTTCAGCCGGCAGGTTGGAAAGTCCAATCACAACAGGGATGCTACCCGTATCAAAGTAGGCGAAATGAACATTGGGTGATTCTCCTGCATCATTTAACGCAACTCTCCCCCCACCTCCTAAAATGCGTTTGGGTAGGGCAACATTATCTTGAAAGACATTATTTCTGACATCATCAAGAACATGCACACCCCAATTTCCCATCTCTCCTGATCCGGTATTCCAGTCCCAGTGCCAATCATAATGGAGTGAGTTCCTAAAGATGGGTCGATCTTGAGCAGGGCCGAGCCACAGATCGTAAGCTACTTGATTTTCGATTGGCAGTGGCGTGTCGCGTTTTCCAATTGACGGTCTGATCCCGTATCGATTAACCCGAGCAGCAAGGAGATTTCCTAGGCCTTTTTCCCCATGTAGGAAATGTTTGATTTCTGATTGCATGGGGTCCGATCGTTGCTGCGTTCCTAATTGGCAGATGCGATTGTATTTTCTCGCTGCCGCAACAGTCTGTTTACCCTCCCACTGGCTATGGGACAGAGGTTTCTCCACGTAGACATCTTTTCCAGCTTGCATCGCCCAGATTGCTGCCAGGCAGTGCCAATGATTACAGGTGGCGACAACAACAGCATCAATGGAATCGGAGTCCAGGAGTGCTCGGAGATCTTTCCATCCCTGTGCCTTGGGAAAACGCTGCTTGGCAAGTCCTAATCGCTTCTCATCTGGATCACAGAGTCCACTAATATTCACGCCATCTACCTTTGAGAATTGTCCCATCAGTTGTCCAGCACGGCCCCCGCAGCTAATAAAACCTAGATTTACTTCTTCATTTGCATTCGCGGCTTTGGCTGATAGGGCGGATAGTCCCGAAGCTCCAACGGTACTACCGAGTGTGCCCAGGAACTTACGGCGTGAAAATGTGTGCATTGGACAATTGCTTGGCTGGGTTGGTCAATAAAAGGGAAATTAACGGGGCATGCCCGCATTCTGAATGGTTGAGTTGATCTCAGTATATCTAAGAGGTGTAAGCCATTTTAGTACGCTGCTGGGATTACTGGGTTCTTGTTGATTCCGATCCAGCTTCACAATTAGCCTTACGGACAAGGGAGAATCAGAAAAGAGATCAATGCACTTTCATAAAGACATTCCAACGATTCTTGAGAGCAATCTTGATCATTCTCCTTTCAACGGATTATCTTAAAGAAGTGACATATAAAACTGTTGGTTCTGTCGGGAATTTGAGGTGGATGGATGAGTAGTAAGAATTGTTTGACCTCATGCGAGTTAGTCCAGGAGCAGGGCTTTATGAATCTCCTGTCCCGACTTAGTCACCAGCGTCTGCTACAGTGCATTTTTCTGACATTGATACTGATGGTAGACCTCGCACCGGAAATTCTGGCGGATGATCCAATCACGCCCGAGGTAGCTCCCGCATCAAATGAAGGCAAAGAGTCGATGTTGGCGATTCGACTGCCAGCAGATTGGGAAATTGATCTTTTCTCGGCCGAGCCCGATATTGCCAATGTGGTGGCCTTTGACTTTGACCATCAAGGTCGAATATACGTCTGCGAGACGTTCCGGCAGAATCAGGGTGTAACGGACAACCGTGGGCACGACGATCGTTGGCTTCTCGCTGATCTCGCAGCAGAGACCGTTCAAGATCGAATTGACTACCACAGGGAGCTCTTGGCTGGCGAGGCAATAATTTATGAGCAGCATGATGATCGGGTCCGAAGGATCGAGGACACTGATGGTGATGGAATTGCTGACACGAGTATTGTGGTAGCCAGTGGTTTCAATCAATTAGAGGAAGGCACGGGGGCCAGCATTCTCTGGAGGCCCTCCGGACTGTATTACACATGCATTCCAAAGCTTTGGAAGTTAATTGATCGTGATGAGGATGGTGTTGTCGATGATCGAGTTGTAATGGCCGATGGATTTGGTGTTCGCGTTGCGTTTCGCGGACACGATCTACACGGGTTATTGGTTGGTCCGGATGGCCGTTTATATTTCAGCATCGGAGACCGGGGGTATCATGTAACAACGGAAGAAGGGGAGGTACTGGCTGATCCAACATCCGGTGCTGTCTTTCGCTGCGAGTTAGATGGATCTGGCCTCGAGGTCTACTCAGCGGGATTGCGGAACCCTCAGGAACTAGCATTTAACGACGTTGGTGACTTGTTTACCGTGGACAACAACAGCGACAGCGGTGATCAAGCAAGGGTGGTTCACTTATTGCAGGATGCCGATAGTGGATGGCGGATGTACTACCAGCATCTTCCTGATCGCGGACCCTTCAATCGGGAATCGATATGGAAGCCATTTCATCCCGAGCAACCAGCCTATATTGTGCCTCCCATTGCGAATTTTACTGATGGTCCAAGTGGGCTTACTTACTATCCAGGCACAGGATTTGGCGATCAATTCAAGAATCATTTTTTCATCTGTGACTTCCGTGGTGGTGCAGCTAATAGTGGTGTTCAGGCATTCACGGTTGAGCCAGATGGAGCCTCTTATCGATTTGTGTCGAGTGACAAGCCAATTTGGAATGTGCTTGCTACGGATGTTGGGTTTGGTCCTGACGGATCGCTGTATGTGAGTGATTGGGTCAATGGATGGGATGGGCTTGGCAAGGGTCGCATCTATCGGATCTCCGACCCACGTCATTCACAATCTGAGATTGTTAGTGAGGTGAAAGAAAAGCTTTCTGAAAATTGGCAGGCATTAGATGAAGTGACTCTAAGAGATTGCCTGGAGCATGCGGATCGCCGAATTCGTCTCGAAGCTCAGTGGGAATTAGCTCGTCGCGAGTCTTGGCCGGTGCTTGCTGCGGTCGCCTATGATAACACCTTGGATCCGGTTTCACGTTTACATGCAATCTGGGGTGTAGATCAGATAGCACGAAGCAATCAATCACTCGATGACCAAATAAAAGAACGATTGCGTGGCTTACTTTTTGATGAAGAAGCAGTCATTCGGAGTGCGGCTGTGAAATTTGCGGGTGAGAGGCAGGACGACCAGGCCATTGAGCGAATCCAAGAACTACTCGAAGATCAATCGGCTCGGGTTCAGTACTACGCTCTGCGAGCGTTGGGCGACTTTGGAGACCGATCCTCTGAGTCAGCGATTTTGAAAGTAATTTCGGAGCAAGCGGAATCCGATACCGCGATTAGACATGCTGGTATCCTCGCCTTATCACAAACACGATCCGCAGAGGAATTACAATTATTGAGCCAACACGAGTTGGAAATCGTGAGGCGTTCAGCAGTCGTTGCATTGAGGAGGTTACATCATTCTGGTGTCGCCGCTTTTCTAAATGATGAGAGTCCGCTGGTTGCAGCGGAGGCAGCAAGTGCGATCTACGACCTCCCCATACAAGAGGCGATGCAGCAACTGGGGGAGACTATCGGAAAAACCTCAAGATCCTTGGAATATTACCGACGTGCTCTGAACGCGAATCATCGAGTGGGAACACTAGAGTCAGCGATGCGAATCGCTGAGTATGCGGCGAATCACACAGCACCGGAAGTGATGAGGCTTGAAGCATTACAGCTATTAGAAAACTGGAATCAGACCGATCCGCGTGATCGTGTTCTTAATGATTATCGTCCGCTACCCGTCCGCGAATTCAGAGACGCCGTGATCGCGCTAGAAATGAACTTGCAGGTGTTGATGGGCGGCGAGGGGAAAGTTAGAGATGAAGCGATCCGAGTGGCTTCGCAGTTAGGGATCAGTGGTATAGCACCCATGCTTGTTAACCGCGTTGGTAACGAATCACTCAATGCGAACGAAAGAGCGAGCGCATTAAATGCACTATCACGCTTGGATCCCGATGAGGCCGTTCAACTAGCAGGAAGCGTACGGATGTTACCGGCCGATGATCTACTGTTGTCGGCTCTACGGGTTCTTGCAGAACATTCACCAGAAGCTTCAAAGCAACGCTTGTTTCAAGCAACAGCAAGCCGTGATATGCGAACTCGTCAATTAGGCTGGGATTTACTTGCATCAGTGGAGGGAGATGATGTGATGCAGGTTATCCATCGAGGTTTGGAGTCTTATCTTGCAGGTTCGCTACCCAAGGATGTTTCTCTCAACCTTCTTGAAGCAGCGAAAGGCCGCATCAGTAAAGAGTGGGAAGTTAAGCTCTACAAACACGAGGAGAAATGGAAGAAGGAAGATACCCTTGGTCGATGGTTGCCTTCGCTCGAAGGGGGTGACGTAGATAACGGCCGTCGACTTTTCTTCGAAGACAGTCGATTGTCCTGCCTCCGATGCCACCAAATAGGTCGAGCGGGTGGGAAGGTGGGACCAAATCTTACAACCATCGGTGCGAGTAAAACGCGACGTTATCTATTGGAATCGATCTGCCTTCCCAATGCTGAGGTGGCAAAGGGGTTTGAGACCGCCGTCATTTTAACGGTTGATGGAAATACCGTTTCCGGAATCGTCAAAGCTGAAAATGACGACACCATTGATCTGATTAAAGCTGACGCTTCGATCGTTAGATTGGAGCTAGATGATATCGAAGCAAGAAGAACAGGCAAATCCTCAATGCCTGAAGATTTAGTCACAAAGCTGACTCCAAGGCAATTAAGAGATCTTGTTGCTTATTTGTTCAGCTTGAAGACTGATCTCCGAGCCGCTGCTGAGGTGGAATGAAATATCTTCATGATCAAGCTTGAGAAGCTTTCGGGCGAATTTCTTCCAACGACAGGGTTGTGAGTCGATCTTTTATTGCTCGTCAATCAGTTTGAAGCGATCTCACTGATCTTTTAGTTTAAGTACACTTTCACGAGCTCTTTGGAGAAATTCCGTCTTAGGTTCCCCGGCCTCCAAGAAAATAGGCGACCCAATTGTGATGCAGCTTAAAAGCGGAACGGGGAGAAATTCTCCGCGCGGTAGGATCCGATTCACGTTATCAATGTAGACAGGAACAAGCTCCAGATCTGGTCGCTTTTTGGCCATGTAAAATAGGCCACTTTTGAAGGTGCCCATTTCTTCATCTCCTGCTGAGCGTCCCCCTTCAGGGAAGATGATCAGGGAATACACATCCCCCATTTGTTGGAGCATGATATCTATCGGGCTCTTATGCACCTTGATTTCTTTGCGGTCCACTAGCAGCGCATTAAAACTATTAGCCATGTGCGGCTTTAACCAACCCTTGGCCCAGTAATCTTTTGCTGCGACGGGCCGAGTGATTTTTCTTAGATGACGCGGCAGTGCTGACCACAATAATACGGCATCGAGGTGACTCGTATGATTAGCGAAGTAAATTCGCTGCGAGGTCTCAGGTTGACAGTCGATCCAGCGCACAGTGAAACCACTGAAAAGCTTCGCGAGTAGAACAATGGCGTGGCTCGTGAGTGTCATGCAATTTATGGTATATCAGAAAGATGGCTGTGCTTGTGAGCGATAGTATGAAGGAATTTTGAGTAGTAATACAGAGACCCGCTCTACTTTGGATACGTTGGCATTCGCGAGCAATTTTTGATAGTGATCTTCTAGTAGATGAGGCAATTCGGACTAGGTTTGCAATACGAATATCAACTTCCGTTCTGTCACGCATTTTCACCCTCGGTCAGAGATCGAGACCTGAGACTCCATCCCATTGGACGAAACCTTCGATCGCAGCGTACTCCGCTAAGCCTAGCGAATCATAGCGTTGAGCCGTTTCAGCATTTCGCGATTCAGCTCTTTGCCAGAACTCTCGTACATCTGACCCTGGGAATAATGCGCGATCTTTTTGAGATTCATGCTTGAAGATCGCAGCACGTTTTCGAGACACCTCCTGAGGGCTCAGTGGTACC
>JAYYHM010000398.1:0-9260 GCA_036148415.1 Planctomycetota bacterium | reverse complement strand
TCACTTTTGCTGATGGAACCTTAAAGATGGAAGCCAATACTGCCGAGATTGGTGAATCACAAATTGAACTACCCATCGCTTACGACGGTGATCCGATCACACTCACATTAGATCACCGTTATGTGGCTGACTTTTGTAAGGTCTTGGATAATGAGCTTACTTTCATTATGGAGATCGAATCCGCGTCCTCACCAGCATTACTATTGACTGACGATGGTTATGGATACGTGATCATGCCCATGGCAAGAGACCGGTAAGCCTGTGATGTTTAGCCATAAAGAAACCCCGCCAGTTGAGGAGGCAGGGTTTCTGAATTCTGATCAAGTTGTGCTCGTAAATTAAGCTTCTTCCGATGTCTCGCTCGTAGCGACCTCTACTTTCTCATCTGCTTCATGAAGGCTCTTGGACTCACCTTTAAAGTCCAATCGGATTAACTTGACTTTGCAGCCTTTCGGACCAACTATCTTTCCATCTTCTTTGATCGAAACCTTTGACGTGGGGATCTGCTTCCCGTCTTCGTTTTCTGCAATCACATCAACGACGATGGTGTCATGGTTTTCAAATGCACCCCTGAGTAATTCTTCACTCAGAGGATCTTCGATTCTCTGCTCGAGAGCCCGGCGTAAGGGACGGGCACCGTAATCGAGATTACTCCCCTTCTTTACCAAGAACTCTTTTGCAAGATCGGTCAGTTCGAGATTCAGTCCTCTCTCCAGAAGACGCTGCCTAACCTTTGCCAATTCAAAGTCGATAACGCCTTTCAAGTCGTGGTTGGTGAGATGCCTGAAGATGATCGTATCATCGAGTCGGTTCAGGAATTCTGGCCTGAATACTCTCTCAATCTGATCCATGACTCTCTGTTTCATGGAGTCATAGCTTGCGTCATCATCTGGCTTTTGGAAGCCGAATGAGGATTGATTCTTAATCGCTTCAGCCCCAGCGTTCGTCGTCATGATGAGGATAGTATTACGAAAATCAACGTTGCGACCGAATGAGTCAGTCAATCGACCTTCTTCCATGACTTGGAGCATCATATTGAAAACATCTGGATGAGCTTTCTCGATTTCATCGAAGAGAACGACGGCATAGGGTCGCCGACGAATCTTCTCGGTGAGTTGTCCACCCTCTTCGTAGCCAACAAAACCAGGAGGCGCTCCAATTAGCCGACTCACATTATGTTTTTCCATGTACTCACTCATATCAATATGAACGAGTGCATCAGAGTCACCAAAGAGGTACTCGGCTAATGATTTGGCAAGTAATGTTTTTCCCACACCAGTGGGGCCGGCGAAGATAAAGCAACCGGTGGGTCGCTTTGGATCTTTCAGACCACTCCGACTTCTTCTAACGGCCTTGGAGACGGCTGCGACAGCAGTATTTTGGCTGACCACTCTCTTGTGTAGTTCTTCCTCCATTTTCATCAGGCGAAGACTGTCTTCGGTGGACAGTCTCGTGAGAGGAATGCCGGTCATTTTACTGACCACTTCTGCGATGATCTCCTCGTCCACGACACCATCAGTCTTCTGACTTTTATCCCGCCAATCTTGTGTGATTTGATCTTTTTTCTTACGAAGCTTCTCAGCTTGATCACGAAGATTTGCAGCTTTCTCAAAGTCTTGATTAGCGACCGCTTCCTCTTTCTCTTTGTTGAGTCTCTCAACTTCTTCGTCGATCTCTTTCAGATCTGGTGGACGAGTCATGGTCCTAAGTCGTACACGAGCTCCCGCTTCGTCGATGACGTCGATCGCTTTATCAGGTAAACATCGAGCGGTGATGTATCTCTCGCTCATCTCTACTGCTGCGACAATCGCATCATCAGTAAACTGAACTCGATGGTGTTCCTCGTAGCGTGCTCTTAGACCTTTCAGAATTTCTACGGTTTCGGTTTGCCCGGTGGGTTCCACCATAATTTCCTGGAACCTTCTGGCCAACGCATTATCCTTTTCAATGTATTTTCGATACTCATCGAGAGTGGTCGCACCAATGCATTGGATTTCACCACGTGCTAATGCCGGCTTGAGTACGTTCGCGGCATCAATCGCACCCTCCGCTCCGCCTGCTCCGACCAAGGTGTGTAATTCGTCAATAAATAGGATGGTATTTTTGACTCGACGAACTTCGGTCATCACTGCTTTGATGCGCTCTTCGAACTGACCACGGTATTTTGTGCCCGCAACCATCATTGCCAGATCAAGAACGACAATACGTTTCTCAGCTAAGATCTCTGGCACATCTCCTTCAATAACTCGCTGTGCGAAACCCTCTACGATCGCAGTTTTCCCTACCCCTGCTTCCCCAAGCAAAACAGGATTATTTTTTGTTCGACGACACAAGATTTGAATCGCTCTTTCAATTTCCCTAGCTCGGCCAATGACAGGGTCAAGCTCGCCTTTCTTCGCTAACTCCGTAAGATCTCTGCCGAAGCTATCTAAGGCTGGTGTTTTACTTTTACTGGTTTTCCCGGAGCTACCACCGCTACTCTCGCTTTCACCAGAACGCCCACCGCGCTCGCCGACCTCTGCTCCTTCTAGTCCATGGCCCAGTAGATTGAGAACTTCTTCTCGCACGTCTTCAAGCTTCAGGCCTAAATTCATCAGCACTTGAGCCGCTACCCCTTCTTGTTCCCGCAGCAATCCCAGCAAGATGTGCTCAGTACCCACATAGCTATGATTGAGATTCCTCGCTTCTTCCATTGAATATTCGATGACCTTTTTGGCACGGGGAGTTTGTGGGAGCTTTCCCACTGTCACCATTTCAGGTCCGCTCTGTACTAGTTTCTCAACCTCAAGTCGAATTTTTCGGAGATCGACTTCTAGATTTTTCAGGACATTAGCAGCGACTCCACTACCCTCTTTCACGAGTCCCAGCAGGATATGTTCGGTGCCGATGTATTCATGGTTAAAACGTTGCGCCTCTTGGTTCGCAAGTTGCATGACTTTTCGGGCGCGATCAGTGAATCGTTCGTACATGGTCTATCTCGTTGCGCTTCAAGTTTTGATTTTCGATCATAGGTCTTCAACCAGTCGAAAATCTGCGATTCAGCTAGGAATCTGTGGTTATTGGGTTAAGTCAGGTCGGGAACCCGTTTTTCTGCCAAAATGACGAGCTGTTGATCTTCCAGAGAGTTCAGCAAACTACGCACCATATGATTGCACCACGGCTACCATGTTCCTGTCCTAAAATGCAAGTTAAAGCAGGTAAGCCGATAGGTCCCTGACCGAAATTCTATCGTTTCTCGGGGAAAACGGGGATAGGACGAGGTCCCGACTCAGGGTCAAAAATTAAACCGATATCACTTTCTTTCTGTGATTTTTTAACCAAAGTCATCGACATCTGGGGGGTTCGTTCATCTCAAGCAACACCTGGTTTGTCAGACCTACTCTCTTTACTGTTCGGAACGGTGCCTTGTTCACGACTCATTTGATCCTTAATTCTTTGTTGTTCCGCCTCGATCTCAAGCCACCAATTCTCAGCAACTTCCAGTCGTCTCATCTCACGGAGCAGTAAATTAGCCGCATCAAGCCGGCAGGTTTTGCGATACAAGCTTGCCAGAAGCAGCAGTGCGGGTGGATCCTTGGGGGCTATTGCTAGCATATCAGTGAGTAATCCCTCTGCTTCGGGGTATTCCTGTTTCAATGTATGAGATAACGCGGACTGAAATTGGTCTGCCGGTTGAGAGTCCAACGAGGGGCTGATTGCTTCAGGGAGGATCTTAAAATCACGAATGATGAATAAAAACCAGATGGGAAAGCCAATCCAAAAGATGACACCCGTCACAGAAGGGGGAAGCCACATGGGATAGATAAATCTTGAGATCAGATAGAGATTAAAGATCAAAGTAAAAGCCAGAGCATATGGCAGAGCTGATAGTCTCCCACACCACCAGATTTCGGTGAGTCCAGGCCAAAAACATGTTAGATATGATTTCCCGATCATCCTTCTTCCATACGGGACGGAATCTCACAAAATCAAGATGAATTTCGTGAACCATCATTTTGCTAACTTACTCGCACGGATGTTCCCATACCGAGGAATAAGCATTCTGCCTTTCAAAGTAGTCCAATAACTTTGCGTAAAATGGGTTCACGGAGAGAGTAGAACTATCGCCAATCATGATCAATTTATTTCTTGCACGAGTCATTGCCACATTTGTACGGCGTAGATCTCCAAGAAAACCAATCTGCCGATCATGATTACTTCTAACCATCGTAAGTATCACCAAGTCTTTCTCCCGTCCCTGGAATCCATCCACCGTGTCTATCTCAATGCTTCTTGTCCCGAGCATATCGCGAAGAAATCGCACTTGAGCAGCATACGGAGCGATAACCGCGATGTTATTGGGATCAACACCCAAGGATACAAAACGATGCACTAACTGTTTTACGAGGATTGCCTCTTTAGCGTTAAACTTACTTTCTCCCTCCTCCTCGACCTGTTCAACAAAATCGGCTCCAGCCGTATCGATGAAAAGGAGAGGACTCTCAGTGAGATCCGAAGATTCAATTTTTGGATTATCGGTTAGCTTGTGACGGGTAACAGAAGGGTCTGCAATTAATTCTGAGTCGTAAAAAAATAGACTAGGGAAATCCATTATTTTTTTGTGCATCCTGTACTGAACAGTCAGGCGTCGAAAAACAGCACTACCCTCTCGTTCAAGTATCTCTTCCATCATTGAACGTCTCATGCCTCGTGATGCAGCCTCTGCGCTCAGCACCGTGGGAGGCAATTGTTGGTGATCTCCCGCAAGAATAATTTTCTTTCCACGCAATAAGGCTTGCCACATTCCTGGTGCCGTTGCTTGGCATGCTTCGTCCATGACCACCACATCAAATTGGCTATCACTCAGCAAATCATCATCAATAGTTGTGGTTGTGCAGATCACATCTGCAGTGTCGATAACATTTCGAACGATAGATTTTTCCATCGAGCGAATCTGGCCCCTCAATTTTCCGGCTTCAGCAAAGTAATGTCTTTTTTGTTTTCTCCAATCTCTACCACGAGAGAACTTTTGCGCTTCGCGTACTAATTCCTGTACTTCGCGCCGCATTTCAAGAATGATTTGAGTATGTGGATCTCGATCCACAATTTCATCAAGGGTATGATCTCGGAGTTCGGCAAACACTCTTGCAGGGTGACCTACCCGAACCACTCGAATATTCAAGGCAATGAGTTTCTCGAGTAGGTTATCCACCGCGGTATTACTGGGGGCACATGCCAAAACGCGTTTTTGGTTCTCTAGCTCCTGAAAAATCACTTCTGCCAGAGTGGTAGTTTTTCCAGTTCCTGGTGGACCGTGAAGTATTGCAATGTCCTCTGATTCAATTGCAAAACGAACGGCAGATTGTTGAGATTCATTTAAAAAGGATCGATATTTTAGGACTTGGTTTTTTCCTCGAGCCAACTTCGGTCGAACCAACCCAATCGCAATATCTCGCAAATGTTTGGACCGACCTTTTGCAAGTTTCGCTCTCGCCATAGCAGCCAATTGACGGCGTCGGGTGGTTTCGTCTGGGGACAGATCGATACGGAAAACATCTCCATCCGGCCACTGATCAACGGCAACCTGAAGCACATCTCTCCGCTTCGCACTGACTACTCCTGATACCCCTCGATCATCTCCGCTTTTCCGATTGCAGATGACAACGGGAGAACCCACTTTTAGCCGAATTGGCGGCAACTCACCGTGTGCCTTCTTTGCAAAATCAATAAGAATGCGGCCAGCCAAACCTGTCTTGTAGTTGGTTATCACCAGGTCGAGTACGGTTTCACCAGATCTCTCCGCCTCTTTTGAAGATCTAACTTGACGGCGCTTTGCCATTCTTTCTTTTTCAGCAACTGCCTCCAGGTCGAGCCAATTTTCAAGCTCTTCGAAGTACTGCTCAGTGTTCATGCGTGGATTATTATTCGTTGGATGCGTGTGGGTTGAGCTAGGGAGATCGAAACAGCTATCGTTCAAGAAGTCGTTCACATCGCTGAGGAGATACCTTTACTGACGTACCAAGTGACTGCGCAAAAAGACTGACACGAAGTTCTTCGATCATCCAACGAAATTCACTATCCGATTGTGAGATCGCATCACAATCTGTCTCGGTTAGCGTTTCTTGCCAACGTTTCCATAGATCGTTGATAACCGTTTCTGAATCCTCCATCTTCCGCGACAATTGCGATGAGCGATCAATTTTTATGACGATCGCCTGAAGGTAACGGGGATAGTGCGTCAACCATTTCCATGGAGTCGTTTCTAAAAATTCACCGTGATAAAGCCAGGCCAGTTGATTCTCAATGCTGTGAAGCTGACCTTTATTTTTGAGCCAGTTTTCCTTCGATTCCAGAACGGTTCTTAATTCAAAATGTTGGGACACCCACAAATTGAGCCATCTTGCGATATCTTGGGAGGCAATCGACAAGCGCTGGAGACCATTAACCTTGCGTGATTCAAACTGTGTTCTTGAACGGATTAGTACTTCATTGTCGACAAAAGCGATGCGCGCAAGAAGGTTCATCAAGCGTGAGTCAAGAGATTTTGACGACACCACGTCAGCCAATTTAATCTTGGCTTGATCGATTTCAGGCAGGTGGCGAATTTGAGCACGGATTTCCCTCTGCTCAGCGAGATAAAAAAGTCTTGCTGTTGCCCTGCGTATAGATCTCTCAGCTGATTTCAGCGAAGTATATAACTCTGTGCTGACGCTGGAGCCATGATCAACCCAACCAGGATAAAACCGCATGCTCATACCACCCTGATTTTTAGTGATATGTTCAGGGAAAATATCCACATCGAAGGACGTGACTTTGCTGCGACTCCAGGACTCATCTTCCGCAGCTAAATCTTTTACGCGACTCGTGGTTTTCGAACCTTGGAATGCTTTTTGGAGAGAAGACAGATCTCGGTCCTCAGCTATTTTTTTCCCATCGTCATCGACAACGGTGATCATGAATTTTAGATAGTCGTCTAATTTATCGGATTGAAAATCAAATTCAGTGATTTCCGTGTCAGCGTATTGAGATAAAGCTTTGCACACTGCTGGGAAAAACGATTCTTGTCGATATTGTCCTTTTAGTTGTTCTGTGATGATTCGGGCGCTCTCTGCTGCAGGGACGAAATTTCGTCTCAGCCGCTTTGGAAGAGATTTAATAAGTTGAACAATCTTGTCCACAAATACACCAGGAACCATCCATTCCAATTGTCCTTGGGAAAGTTGTGATACGGTGGATTGATGAACACTCAACCGGATACCATCATCTTTTGATCCTGGAGCAAATCTGTACTGCAGCGGAAGTCGAGATCCTTCTATTTCTATCTCGTCTGGGAAATCTTTTTCATTCACAGATAAATTTGCGCTCAAAAAGTCGTCGGGGTGAAAAAAGATAGATAATGGGTCGTCGCTTTCGGTTTTCCTAGAAGGAGCTTGAAGAATGGATTCAGTTGACCACCGTCTACTGAACCATTCAGGTGGAGATAGCAACTGGTCATATTTCTCAAGTGTGTGGCGATCTTTGATCTCTTCAGGTAGATGATCATGATAGAGTCTTGAAAGTTGATAACGGTCGACAATCAGATCACGGTTTCGGGTACGCGAAGCAAGCTCCGTCAGAGCATTTAACAAGGACTGATTGTGTTGGTAAAAATTCGCATTTGTTCTCATGCCCTCATCCGCGAGTCCTTCCTCGATTAATAACTCGCGGGCTGTTGCGGGATCGATTGGAGCAAGTGGCACACGACGCCGTAAAACGATGGGAAGGCCAAAAAGGTGTTGCGCCTCGTAACACAATGCACTACTTTTCTTTTTACTCCAATAGGGTTCAGAATAGGTCCGATTTAAGAGATGTGAAGCTACCGCCTCAATCCACTCTGGCTGGATCTTGGCGACCACTCTAGCGAAGGTCTTTGATGTCTCAATCAATTCTGATGCGACAATCCATTTGGGTTTTGAGTCAGCGATACCCGATCCCGGCCAAAGAAAAAGTTTTATTCCACCTGCCCCCATGTACTCTCCTTTGTCACCCGCCATTGCCACTCCGGAAAGAAGGCCAGAGAGAAGGGATCGGTGTATTTTTTCGTAAATCTCTTTCGAGACGACCGATTCGGAGTCTTCCGCATAACGAACGGAAGAAAACTGTACATTGTGCGAGAAAGGTGCAGATCCCTGTTTGTCAGCCATGAGCTCTTTCAATTGACGATAGACGTCAGACCACTCTCGCATTCGGTTCGGAGATATAAATTGCCTACGCAAAGTTTTATCTACCTGGTTGCGACTTTTATTACCTTTGATTTCTCTGTAGTATTTCCACAGCTTGAGCAATGAAAGGAAATCGCTTTGCGGATCAGAAAATTGCAAATGGCTTTCGTCCGCAGCTTGTCGTTGATCAACAGGTCGTTCCCTTGGATCTTGGATTTCTAGCGCAGCGGCGATGGGTAAGATTTCAGGAAGGCATTGATGTTCAACCGCTTCTACCAAGATTCTCGCAACCCTCGGATCTACTGGTAACCTCGCCAGCTTTCTGGCCAATGAGGTGTTTGATTGATTTCCATCGATTGCATTTAATTCGCGTAGTGTCCGCATACCATCGGTAATCGCGGCAGGTTTTGGACGGTCGAGGAGGGGGAAATCATCGATAGTTCCAAGCCTTAGCGACTTCAGTTGCAATATGACCGATGCGAGGTTGGACCGCTGGATTTCAGGAGTGGTAAAAAGTGGGCGGGAGTCATAGTCTTCTTTGGAGTAGAGCCTGATGCAGGTTCCCGGACCCAACCTCCCGCATCTTCCTGATCTTTGGTTCGCGCTCGCCTGACTAACGGGCTCCACCGGTAATCTTTGTACTTTGAGTCTGGGGTTGTATCGACTAACTCTTGCCGTGCCAGCATCAATGACGAATCGGATTCCAGGCACTGTGAGTGAACTTTCCGCAACATTCGTCGCAAAGATCACACGATTTTTTTTGCCTTCAGGTCGAAAGATCTTCTGTTGTTGGCTCTGCGGTAATCTGGCATACAGTGGTAAGAGATCGAAGCGACCCCCTAAGCCCATTCGTTTGTAGTGACCTGCAACATAATGAGAGACTTCGCGAATGTCTCTTTCGGTCGGTAAGAAAACCAGAGTGTCCCCTTCTCCCGTTAGGGAATTTAATCCATTCACAACATGGCTTGGAAGATGATACTGTCGGTCAATCTCATCTTTCTCATTCCATGGCAAGTACTGGATTTCAACTGGAAAACCTCTTCCCTCCACATTGACAATCGGTACGATTTGTTCTTCGGT
>JAYYHM010000397.1:0-5146 GCA_036148415.1 Planctomycetota bacterium | reverse complement strand
GCCAAACACCCTGCTCGTTGGTGACCAATTCGGGATTGAAGCCAAACTCAACTGCATCAACGATGACAGAGCTTCCCGCGTAGCCAAATACTCTTACACTACGTATCTCCCCCTCGGCACTATCAATTCTAAGCTGAGCCTGCGCGTTCGATTGTAATTCTTCGCTCGTAACTCGCTGGATTAACTCACCCTCCGCGTTGTAAGCCTCTAGCCGTCCGTAGCTTGATGCTTGGTAGCCGTACATCTGCACGCTGACAGTCCCCACATCAGCTTCAAGATTGAACTGCAACGCTGTACCCTCATTCCAGTGATCAACCCACCGATTACTCAATGCATTGTAATAGTGAAATGTTTTGGTTCCTGGCATGCCACTCGACGGTTCGACTGCTACTGGACCGCTGTTGATTTCGCTAGCAGTGAGAATTTCCAGAGCCAAGCCGCTGTTGTCAATGATCCCGCTTGGCAGGTCCTCTGCGGCTACGTCACCAAAATAAAGGGGCGATCCGTCAGCCTGAGTCAGAATGATACTGGTATTCGAGAGGACAGAATCGGATGAATCAAAAGCTTGATCTGCGTTCTCGTCAAAATAGGTCAATCCAGTGAGTCCAGTCTTTTGAGCTGCTGGTGCCAGATGACCTCCCTTCAACGAGCCGCTTGCTACACCAGTTGTGATGTCAATGGTTCTCCACTCAATGGTGCTAAACGTTCCACTCATTGCAATGGAAAGATCAATGGAAACTTCTTGGGCGTTAGGTGATGAAGCAGTGACCCAATCACCTCCGTCCAAGCGGTACTGAATCTCACTTATTCGGTTCAGGGTTATATCACTCTGGTTCCCGGATGAGTTCTGATTGATTAGTGGGACAGCTTGTGAGCTGCCAACCAATCGATAGGTCAAATTTTCAACATCGTAGAATCCGTAACCATGCAGAGACAAAGGGACGTCCGCCACATCAAAAATTCCATCTTCATCCGTATCTTGCCAACCAATCATGGCCAGTGTGGACACAGGACTAACCAAAGAATCATAAGCTTGATTCAACGGAACACCACCTCGCATGATGCTAATTTCTTGCTGGAATCCTGGGGTCGGATTGTCTGCGGCGTTCACATTTTGTGTGTCGTAATAGCCCCTTCTATCAGTCCAAGATGAGGCTCCAGGATACTCATCACGAGCCCAGAAAATGTGCCCCATCTCGTGGGCAATCGTTGAAGCAGGCCGGGTCGAAGGGGTCACGAAGAACAAGCCACCCGCATAAGCAAATGCACCAGCAAATGTCCCACCAGAGGCGAAGAGTCCATCGGGATCATCCGATGAATCCACAACGAAGATTGTGAACGACCAGTCCGTATTGAGCTTCTCACGCTGAAGATGGTTGAACCCGTAAACCGCTTCTTCAAGCGAAGTGGCGTTACCCTGTCCCTGTTCCAGCAAGAATCCCGCGGCATAGAGTGTCAAGTCCGTACTGGGACGGTCAATTGGTTCGTAGGGTGTTGAATAGGGATTACGTGCAAAAGTATCATCGATCACAAAATCAAGTTCATGGACGGTATCGAAGGTATCCAGAAGATCGGACCACCAGCCCACGCCCTGAGTGACCTTAGCCAAAACCGCATCGATTTCCTCAGATGTCCAATCCTGAGTCTCCGTGTCAATTTGACCATTACTTTCAAACAATACGGGGGTCACTGCTACTCGGCCAAGCAGAAATTCTCCTGTATCCGTCGGCAACGCTCCGAGGGGAACTGCCGTGAGTAATGCTCGGTCCTCGAGATGCTCTGCCTGCAGAAGCCGTGTCTTGGTGCGCCGAGACCAAATTTCCCTTCTGCTCTTACGTTTCAAATTCCGAAGGATTTCTTCAAACATGACATCGTTTAATAAGAAACAGAAAGATCCAAACCACTTGAGTACACGAATATCGCTTCACCCTGAAAGACTACTGCAACACTATTTTCGTAAGGATCACAGTCTTGAAGCTATTCATAGATTGGAACCATACAAAATTGTGAAACCGCAAACCAATAGAGGTCAAGTCGCCACCGAAAGTTCCCTCTGCGCAAGATTAAATCATTGCTCCCATCAAGCGGTCACATTTAGCCAACCCTCGGAAGGGGAACTTAGTAATTTAAACTCTGCAAAATGACAAAACTTAGAGAATCTCCATCAATGAGCGGATACAAAAACAGAGCCAACCTCAATCAAGGGGCTCTGTTTCATTGAATCTAAGTGCTCGAAAGCATGAGTCCACTTGGAGCGTTCTTAAACTAGCGATTACTGGAGGACACTTAGGTATAACAAGGATTCCAGATACCTATAAGCTTGCAAACCAATCATCAACGTCTTCTGTATCGGATTGCATGCGAACCGCGGCATTGTCAGCGGCCAACGAATCAACTATCGAATCCAATTGCATGCTAGCTGCATCATCAAAGACACTCGTCTTACTGATCTTCGATTCCACATCCGACTGCACACTTTCAGACGCCTCTCTATCAGAACCCTCAGCAACGCGAGTGCTCAATTGATCAGCTAGCGTGAGCGGCCCGTTACTTGCAGCACGGTTCATTTCGCTGGATGCCGTAGCTATCCATTCACCTTCACCGGATCCTGATTGACCGCTAATAATCCGGCTCAGCTCATTGATCACTTGCAAAGCGTCCACCGCGCTCACCAGACCATCACCAGAAACATCGGGATAACGCGGTAGAGGAGGAAGCTGTGCCAGCAGAGCAGGATCATCCAATGGAATGCTGTTGCCATCGTTACGTCCGATCGCATTAACAATCACTAGGGCATCAAGAGGTGTAACCGCTTGACTATCATTCACATCAAATCGGTTGACCGGATTGCGGAATGGGTTGTTATCAACGATCAACCTGAAGTCTTCAACCTCTCCACTATCAGCGAGTCCGGCAGGTCCCAAGTTGTTATCTTCGCTCAATCGGAATCGGGCGTAGATGTCCGTCAAAGCTGCATCTGCAGGTACTGGTACCGAGATAACATTCGTGAGGTTCGAAGCGAGTACCGAGCGTGAAGTACCAGCCGAACCGTAGCGATACACCTCGGTATTTTCAAAGATACCATTTGCATTCCAATCGAACCAAGCATCTAGATAGAAGTCGCGACCATCCAGATTATGGATTCCCACTTCAATGTTGACGCTAAAGCCTGGACGCAGCGAACCGGCGACTCGAACGCCATTGTCATCATCTTGATCTGGGGTTCTCGCATCGCTTTCGAAGGTTACCGAGCGATCAGTGAGGTCGTTCGGATCATCGATCCAAAGAGCAAAACCCTCGTCGGTGAGGTGTCTAGGACCTCCATCTGCCGCGAGTGTTGTATAAGGTGCAGGGGCATCACCCCAGTCAAAACTACCACCCATGTAGATCACCATAGGTGCTAGATCTGCAGATGCTGCCTCATTACCCACTTTATCGCTCACTCTTTCCGTGACGACCGAGGTGCCAGCAAGAGAGAAGGAATACGATTCGGTGTTGTTCTCAACCAGGACTCGTTCACCAACATTCAGAGCATCGATTCCTTCGGGTAGCACGCGAGCAATCGCATCAAAGTAACCTTCCGCAACCTCACTTGGTGTTCCGTCGAGCGGAACAACTAACGGAGACGGGGTTGATTCTCCAGCGATTCCGATCTGCCTGATGGCCGTATCGCTCACGTCTATCGTGACGTTCTCGAGGTCATCACCCGAGATCAACAACTGACCACCACCAATGTTCTGGGCATTCAGAGCAAGAGATGCACCGTTGATCGCATTGACTACCGCGTTGGTAACCGCATCAATCGCGGTGTCCACGATAGGAATAATTGTTGAACCGGCTACCGATTGTTCTGCATCAAAGTCCAGTTCGAATACCGTGGACAGAGGACCGCGGTTGATGCGGAAGCTTTGTCCATCATCCACTGATGATGCAAGCTCGAACTGATCTTCTGGGATTGCCAAACCAAACCCTGGAGTCGTTCCGATCTCACCAAGATTTTCGACGGATACCGCATTAGTTTCTGAGTTAACACTGACCGCATTGACATTTCCAGTGATTCGGAAGCTTTTCGCTCCTGATGTCATCGAAACATCAAGTCCTGATTGATCAATCGCAGCTTTCAATGCCAGCACGATGTCTCGTGACGTTGCATTGAAGGGAACCTGAACGGGAATATGACCCGGAGTCACACCTGGGAAGAGTGGGAACTCGAATTCAAAAGTCAATTCGGACACACCGTCGAACACGGTAATCGTCTCACCAAAGATGAAGGCGATCGCATCATCTTCGAGAGTAACATCAACTGTGGTATTGGATAGCTTGAACGCATCATCAAGAACATCACCTGTTCTCACTGAAGGTCTAGCGTAAGCTGACCGAACCGCAGACTGAGCAACTGAAGTTTCACCTCGCAACTCAAGGATGCCTGCTGCTCCATCTGCTTGTACTTGCAAGGCAGCTGCATTGACCGCACTCTCCATTGCTCGGAGAATCACATCACGGTCAGAATCGACGTTGATCACAACTGCTGTATGGCCCGAAGTCGCCTCGGAAGCTTCGGTAACGAAGTCGAAAGACACCTCGCTGATTCCATCAAAAACGGTGAAGCTTTCGCCAAGAATATTTTGCCCTCTCAATGCAGGGGAGAAAGAAATATCGGCTGACTGATAGCCCATGGAGCCGAACAGACGCAAATCGTTGTTAGAGAACAATGTCGCAGACTTGACAACCGAATCACGCAACTGCAAACGGTTGCCGACGGCTACTGCGTAAAGCTTCACATTCGATTCATTGATGGATTTTGCAAGTGCCTCCGCTACTTGTTCCGCGGTGGCTTGTTCAGCCACTCTCACGGGCACACCACCGTTATCCGTGATGACATCATTGATCACAGGATCGTTGGTTATCGTGAGGACAAAGAGCGTTGATTCAGCTGCGTAGCCGTCAAAAACCTCAATACTCTGGCCTTGAATATTTCCATTCTGACCACCAGGAATAAATCCGGGACTAGGTCGAGTCAACGCGTCAGGTGAAACCGAAATACTGATTCCAAGATCCAATTCAACGGATTCTCTTAGTTCGGTTCGCTGTTGTCCCTCACCCGCCACAAAGATGAGATTGGTTACCTGTCCATCCCCATAGGTAA
>JAYYHM010000396.1:0-5247 GCA_036148415.1 Planctomycetota bacterium | reverse complement strand
AATTCTTCAAGCAGCACTTTGACGCCGAGCAACAGTAGTCGAGCGACCTATTGGCTTTATCACGAGTTGTGGCGATTGGTGACTTCGATTCTGAATCCAACTCGCTTTATTCAAAGACTCGAGATCATTTTTCATGGTAAGGAAGCCGTCTTTGACTGGGACGATCCGCTGCCATTCTTTCTACTGCATCACTTTCAGATCCCAATGCTTTTGTTGAAAGATCTTCGGCTTCGACGTGGTTTCGTCCGAATTGATTTCAACATTGGAAAACTCGTGCAGCTAGGGGGAGATTGATGAAGAAGCTGAGAGTTTTACATCTGATTGGGTCAGCGGAAAGCGATTTCTTTCGCGAGCTATCCTTCGCTTACGCGGGAGACTGCATCAAGGCTACCTACGATTGCTCTAGGTATGAAAATGTAATCGCCTGCGTGACTCCCGACGGAAACTGGCGTTTGTCTGATCAATTCAGTCGGTCAATGATTGATGACATCCGGCCTATTGCGATGCCAGAGGCAATTCGTGAGATTGATTCCTATGAAGTCGATGTCGCTTTGCCTCAAATGTTCTGCATGGCCGGAATGACTCAGTATCGGAGCCTCTTGGATTTACTGCGCATACCTTTTGTCGGCAATTTAAGCCAAACTATGTCGCTCACCGCTGATAAGTCAAAATCGTCGGCAGTAGTCGCATCGCAAGGTGTACCGGTCCCTGATGGTGAGGTCATCCGAAGCGGACAAACGCCAACCATCGAATGTCCCGCGGTGGTGAAACCTGTCGATGCGGACAACTCGGTCGGTGTCTCTCTTGTTCATTCAACGTCTGATTTTTCGGATGCAATCGCGCGAGCAAGCGAGCATTCAGACCGAGTCTTGGTGGAGCGATTCATACCCGCGGGGCGAGAAGTTCGCTGCGGGATTATTGACAGAGGCGGATCCTTGGAGTGCCTTCCACTTCAGGAATATGAGCTCGATAAACAGAATTCGATTCGTGCGTATGAGAGCAAACTAACTACCAACAAAGATGGCGAAGTCGACCTAGCGTCGAAATACCACAATCATGCTTGGATCGTCGACAACAACGACCCATTGGTTGAAAAAGTTTGGGGCATCGCTAGGCAATGTCACATCGCTCTGGGATGCCGAGATTATAGCTTGTTCGACTTTCGCGTCTCCCCCGATGGACAACCTTACTTCCTCGAGGCCGGTTTGTATTGCTCATTTGCACCCAACAGCATCATTACCGCGATGGTTGCGGCAACTGGGCGCACCTTGGAATCGTTTCTGTACGAGATGCTCAGCCAAGCTGTTGAGCGTGATGCTATGAGACTCAGTGGCTCACTCGTTGCTACGCCTACCTAAGATTTTTTCGCCAGGAGACCTACAAAAATGTCTGCATTATTATTTGGTTCGATTGGAACTGTTGTGGAGACCTCGGAGGTTCAGCGTTCCGCTTTTAATAAGGGGTTCGAAAAGCATGGTTTGGATTGGCATTGGACACGCGAGGAGTATCAGGCCTTGTTGGTCCATAGTGGTGGCCGCCATCGAATTGAAGCCTATGCTGGGGTGCGTGGGCAAAGCGTAAACGCCGCGGCGATTCACCGTACGAAATCGGATATTTTCCAAGAAGCGATGCGTAAAGGCTGTATGCAGCCTCGGCCTGGTGTGGCAGAGGTGATGCGTGAAGCGAGAGAACGCGGTCTGAAAATCGCCTTGGTTACTACGACAAGTCGCAGCAACATCGAAGCACTCTTGGGCTCGGTAGCACAAGTGATTGATACACAGGCCTTTGACTTGATCGTCGATGTTACACAGGCTGGGGAGCCGAAGCCCTCGCCCAAATGCTATAGCTTTGCCATGGAGCAACTCGGTGAAACTGCGGAGTCTTGCATCGCTATCGAGGATAATGTTGATGGCGTCACCTCAGCAAAGGCTGCGGGCCTGACCTGCGTGGCGTTCCCAGGCAGCAACACAGCTGATCACGATTATTCAACCAGTGACATTTGTACCTTCGAATTATCGAGTGATCTGTTGGAGCAACATCTTGCTGCCAGAGCAACCGCCTAAATGGTGTCACTTATCCCGACTGCGGTAATGTCTGGGCTGGAGGCACAATGCGTCTGAAGTGCCATCAACCTACATCCCTGTGAACGTGGAAGGTGAAAACATATTTCGTTGTGGTTGAACGCAAGGAATCAAAAGATTGCTGCTCGACCGCAAACTGCAATTAAGTAAAGCTCCCAGACTAAAGGACTAACCTTCGTGAATACGAGTAAATTACTCCAATCGATTGAAGCACTTGTTGCGGATCAATGTACGGAACATTTCACCGAGAAGGATCTAGCGATCTTGGTTGGTCAACTCTCTAGCCAGCCTGAGCTAAATCACTTGGTGCAGACTGTCGTGCAAGGGGATATTTACAGCGAAGATCTTGCAATTGCCTTTCAATCGCGGGGAGCGTTGGCGGGACTTTCTGCAGTTCGCATGCTGCGATCAAGTTTCAGCATGTCACTTGGTCAATTTGTGCAGCAGGTGGCAATCCTATTACGCGCATTTGATCCGTTAGTAGGGAATGACTGGGCCGCACTTGCTTCACGTGTGCAGGATTCGAGTATGTCACGGTGGAGAACATTAGATTTTCTCAAGCAAGGGGATTTCGGCGAGGAATACTCACGATTGGAGAGGAACTTAATCGAGGATCGACCTCATTCAATCTATCCTACTTCTCCTTTTCGTGAGAGTAGTGGTAGTGTCGTAAGCCAATCTGATTTTCAACAGGTCGAAGCGTGCATGAGTAGCACCACTCATACATCGATCAAGGTGGTTGAAAATGTCTTGGACGCTGAGAATGCTCTACTACGTGAAATCTATAAGCCACTTGGTAGGTGCATCTGTTTGATTGATGAGAATGTTGAGCGTTTCTTCGGATGGCGGGTCGAGGCATACTTTGCCGAGCACGGAATCGAGCTAGAAAAGTTGGTTTACCGTGCGATGGAGGTAGACAAGGGAATTAACACGGTAGAGCGTATGCTCGGTGATTTTAAGCATCTAGGTGTTTCGCGCAACGAACCCGTGTTGATTATGGGAGGCGGTGTACTTTCGGACACAGGAGGATTAGCCTGCGCCCTATACCATCGTGGCACCCCCTATGTCATGCTTTCCACCTCCGTTGTGGCCGGGATCGATGCGGGGCCCTCCCCACGAACCTGCTGTGACGGATTTGGCTACAAGAATCTATTCGGTGCATACCACGCCCCGATTCTGTCCATCACTGATCGTACGCTCTTTCAAACGTTGCGTGCGGGTTGGTTACGACATGGTATGGCCGAAATTATCAAGATGGCGACAGTGAAAGATTCGGAGTTGTTCGCAGCCCTAGAGAAGGCAGGACCCGATCTTATCACGACTCGATTCGGCTCACTCAATACTCCTGATGACGCACCGATCAGTGAGCACTCACGACGAATACTGGGTCGGGCGATCAAAAGTTACGTTGAAGCCGAGTACGGTAACCTCTATGAAACTCACCAGTGCCGACCCCACGCGTTCGGTCACACGTGGTCACCGGGTTTCGAGATTCCTGCTGGTTTATTGCACGGACACGCGGTCTCGGTTGGAATGGGCTTTGGGGCCTTCTTGGCTGAACAAGTTGGCTGGATTAAAGAGGAAGAGCGAGATCGAGTGCACCGTTTGATAGCGAGTTTTGATTTGAGTTTGTGGCATGACATTTTGACCGATCGTGATCAGGTTTGGGCTGCACAGGAAAAGATGATTGAGAAGCGTGGAGGGCATCTGGCCGCACCACTTCCGCAAGATGCCATAGGTCAGTGTGGCTACCTTCCACATCTTTCTCAGCAAGATCTATTCGCATCACTTTCTGACTATCGACGACATTGCCAGAAATTGCAGCGTGGAGGTCACGGTATCGAGGCGCACTGCCACGATGTTGGCTTGGAAGATCCTGCGACGGTCGGTGAAAGTTTCGCAATCTGAAGTCAGTGCTTTGATGAGTGCCATGCTGTTGACCTAAAGGGCAAATTTAAGGAAGCCAGGACTGGATGGCGCTGGGCATCTGCCACCGCCTCTAGCTGACTTTAGGTCAGCCTCTTGGGTTACACTTGCGTGGCACCACAATTATCATCCGGGGCGCTACTGTTTCGCCTTAGCCTCGTCACCTATTTCACCAATCTATTCTTTGAGAAAGTGACCGAGTGCTTGGATGTTGAACGTCGGGCGAAGACAGCCTTCTTTACTTTTCTTTCATCACAATCTCCTCACAGCCTTTTCAAAGACGATTCGAGGGACATGTCGAATGAAGCCTCTGAAAAGTTCTCGGTAACCATCCGAAGGCCACCGTAAGGAATGCGAAAATCTTTTGGGAGATTGAAAAATTTAGAGCCGTATCGAGGAGATAATTCGATAACTCGAAGGGGTGAGGAATCGCTGATGCGGCTCTAATGATCCCCATGGGAAGTGACATGGCGCTTCCGTAGGTTAGTGAACAAAGAGGCCTGCAGTGTCGCTCAGGACCGATGTTCAAAACCCACCCCTGCGTACCTCCTGACCCCTTAGCTGATCGGTTGAGGTGCTGCGGATTAAATGACCTAGGACATGCTGGTTGTTTTTTGTGCACCCCCCCATCGCTATCTGTGTTAGCCTGTCCGGGGGCTCGCAAATTTATCAAGAAACTGAGACGAGAAGGGCTGACATGAAGATCGCAATGATTGCCTGCCATGTGACGATAGTTTGGTTCTGTGGATCCACATTTTCACAAGACAGAGAGCTAGTCGTCTACAGTGAGGTGCCCGGAGTTGCAGCTTCCGAACACTACGCCTTTGCAATCAGGAAGTTAGGTTCCAATGGCCCTTGGCTTCGACCGTTCGCGTTCGTCACCACGTGTAAGCAAGGAATCCAGGGTAAGAACAATTACTTCGCTCACTTGAGCAACTGGAGTAATACGTACATCAATTTTGAAATGAACGGGCCCGTAGAAATTGCGATTCGCAAGGTCAGCGGGAAACCGATTCGGAAAGCGGCGGTGCATCCCAGAAAAAAGGCAACGTCCTGCACTATTCGTGATGGGTACGTATACGTGGTGATTGAAAAGCCATGCCTGATTGCAGTAGACATCGACGGTCAAATGGATGATCAGAATACGGGGAAGGGATATCAGGGGCCTCCCATTCACACCCTCACCATCTTTGCTAATCCATTGATTGAAAACCGTCCGAAACTGAATGACCCCGATGTG
>JAYYHM010000395.1:0-7106 GCA_036148415.1 Planctomycetota bacterium | reverse complement strand
TGCTCGGCGGCGTACTTCCCCTTTATTTTGAGTCGCTTCGAGTGTTCATCATCACCGGACAACCCTGACACCCGTTTTGAGATCATGCTGCGATAAAACCAGCGATGCAAGTCCAAGCGTTTAAGCCAAGCGACTACTATGCTTACTGATGACTAGGGAGCTCCTTGCAGCCAATCCCGTGACCTGAGTCACAAAACATCCACACGGTTCATTCTTACCCATTCAAAAACCATGACATTTATCGATCTGAATAAACAACCCACTCTCAACGTTGCTCCGGGTTGTCGGTTAAGAACCCCGCACGGAGAGAACTTAATGCTCTCTTACGTGGAAATGGAAGAATCCGCAGAAATTCCTCTTCATGACCACCCCCCCGAGCAAGGTGGAGTCGTCCTTAGCGGCACCCTGCGTTTGACCATTGGAGAAGAAACCAGAGCGATCGGGCCGGGGGAAATGTATTTAATCCCGCCGAATGTACCGCATCGTGCGATTGCCGAGGGAGGTCCAGTAGTTGTGATGGATGTCTTCAGTCCGATCAGGGAAGACTACGTTGAGAAGACCCGAGCTGCTGAGCAGATCATCTGAAAACTGGGCAACATCCCGAAAATATGCTCGAAGTTCTCGAAGTTCTCAGGATCATTCCCGAGGTGACCTTCAAAGCATGGATTACGCCAACAAAATCGATCATACTCATGCACTGCAAATGATTTGATTTACGATGAGCTTATTGCCTTCCTAGCGGACTCCGCGACCTTGTATCGATCCACACTCGCCCTGATCTGCTTTTTCTCAATGATGCAGTCCTCATCGACATGGGGCATTGATTATCTAAGTGAGATCAAGCCTTTGCTGGCGGAAAAATGCTACTCCTGCCACGGCGCACTCAAGCAGGAATCTGATCTTCGGCTCGACACCCTTGAACTCATGAAGCAAGGAGGATCCAGCGGTTCGGTGATCGACCTCGAAGATCCATCGATGAGCCAGATTCTTCAGAGGGTGTTATCGTCCGAAGATGATCGAATGCCACCGGAGGGCGAGGGATCCGCTTTGACCGCCGATCAGATTGCGACTGTCCTGGAATGGGTCGAGCAGGGTGCGATAGCTCCGAATGAAAAGATACCCGTCGGTCCAAGGGATCACTGGGCGTTCCAAGCGATTGAGCCGGGGCCAAGTGTATCATCAGAAGTACAAGATAATCTGATAGACGTCTTGCTCGCCAAAAAACATGCCGAGGTTGGAATTGAACCTCAACCGCCCGCCCCCAAGACACTGCAAATCCGGAGACTCTATCTCGATCTCATTGGTCTTCCTCCAAATGCTCAACAACTTCTCGATCATCGAGCGATTCCAGAAATAGTAGATGAGCTACTGAGCAGCCCCCATCACGGAGAACGCTGGGCAAGACATTGGATGGATATCTGGAGGTACTCCGACTGGTATGGTTTAGGCCAACAACTTCGAAACAGTCAGAAGCACTTATGGCACTGGCGAGATTGGATCATTCATTCCCTCAATGAAGACAAGGGTTACAACCGAATGATTCAAGAAATGCTTGCCGGTGATGAGATTTCACCCACCGATCCATCCGTACTCGCGGCAACGGGTTTCTTGGCAAGAAATTACTATCTGTTCAACCGAACCACCTGGCTCGACAACACGATTGAACACACCAGCAAAGCTTTTCTTGGCTTAACCATGAATTGCGCGAAATGCCACGACCACAAGTATGACCCGATCACCCATGTCGATTACTATCGTATGCGGGCAATCTTTGAACCTCATCAGGTCCGGCTTGATCCAGTTCCGGGTACAACCGATTTTGAGTCAGATGGTTTACCACGAGTATTTGACGATCATCTCGATGCGGTGACCCACCTTCATCAAAAGGGGGACCCGAAAAATCCTGACTTGAGTCATGCGATTGAAGCAGGAATCCCTGAGATCTTTTCAAAGCAACAAGAAGAGATCCGATCCGTCTCTCTACCACTGTTCGCGTTCGCTCCTGGAACACGCGGTCACGTACTGGCTGACCAACTTGCCACTCTTGATAAAAAGATTACTGACGCGGAAAAGGAATTAGCAGCTGTCAGACTCGAAAAAGAACAAAAGAAGTTACAGGAATCGGAAAAGCTAGCGACGGGTCAAGATGATCTACAAGATTTCAAACTGGTGGAAACTTTTGACGAACTGAATAAGGAACGTTGGGATCTTGTCGGAGATAACTGGGAAATTAGCGACGGGATGCTGCATCAAAAGGTAGCCACCCGCGACACACACTATGCGAGACTTAAACTAAAAGTCCCTAAGAGCTTCGAAGCCAACTGCTACTACACGCACACGGGCGGAACGACATACAGATCGGTCACCTTTCGGTTCGATGAATCAGAAGATCAAAAGAACAGTAATTTCGTTTACACCAGCGCGCACGCACCAGGCCCGAAAATTCAAGTTGCGTCAACACGAAATGGCCAGTCCGATTACCCAGCAATTGGTCGCAAGAGCCACAAGATTGAGGAGGGAAAACGTTACCATCTTCGCTTTGCTTTGAAGGATGATCTGATCAACGTCTGGCTCGATGGCAGTCTAGTCATTGCTTATCAATATCCAGAAAGACTCAGCGGTAGCTTCTCGCTATCAGGCTTTGACTCTACCGTTTCTTTTGACGAGTTAACCCTACAATCGCTCCCCAAGGAAACGGAACTGAAAACGCCTGAAAATTATAAGCCAGGTGGCTGGAGTGCTGAGAAGAAATTGCGAATCGCAGAAGCCAAGCTAGAAAAGTTAAACCGTGAACGGATTTCCATCGAAGCAACGATCCACGCGGACATCGCCACACAATCTGCAAACTCTGGAAAAGACATTGAAAGAAATGCTTCTTCTCCAGACGTGGCAATGGATCCGAGGATCATTTCTGACGCGAGACTGCTAGCAGCCCAACGACAGCAAGAATTAAAGATCGCCGAAATCAAGCTTCAGGGGGCTGAGTCAAGTCGCGATGTAAGTGAAGCCATTCGGAAGGAAGAGTCGAAACTATCTGCATTACAAAACTCACAGCCACAGGATATTTCCTACACCTCGTTCAAAGCGAGTCGGAAAGCATTAGAGACGCCGGCCGACAAAGAGACTAATTATCCGGCGATCTATCCATCAACAAGCACAGGCAGAAGAACCGCTTTAGCCAACTGGATAGCCTCCGAAAAAAATCCACTCACCGCCAGAGTGGCGGTGAATCATGTTTGGTTAAGACACTTCGGGCAGCCATTGGTGGAATCCGTCTTCGATTTTGGCCTGAGAGCAACACCACCCAAACACCAAGATATTCTTGATGCCCTCTCGTCGGAATTGATGGAGTCGGGATGGAGCTTTAAACACCTGCACCGAATCATCGTTACATCCAAAGCCTATCAGCGAACCTCATCCAGCCTCAACGCGGACCCTCAAGCTCACCGCCACGATCCAGACAATTCACTTTACTGGCGAATGAATCCGAAGCGTATGGAGTCTCAACTCCTCAGAGACAGTCTGCTATCACTCGCCAATCAACTTGACATGACGATTGGTGGCGAGAGCCTGGATCACAATCACCAACCACCACGCCGCGGCATCTACTTGAAGCATTCTCCGGATGTCAAAGATGATTTTTTAGAGACATTTGATAATGCAAACGTCCTAGCATGTTATCGTAGAAGTGAAAGTATTGTTCCACAGCAAGCCCTAGCACTGGTCAATAGTAAGATTTCACTCTCTGCCGCAAAAGCACTCAATGAGATCATAGAACAAGAGCATCAAGGCTTGAGTACGAAGGAGTTTATCGAGCTGGTTTTTCAAAACCTCCTAGGTCGACCTGCGAACTTCAAAGAGATTGAAACCTCCAGCGATTTCCTATCCGCTTTAATGCACAAACAAGCGACAGATGCCAATACAAAGGCAATGACGGAAAAAGAGGCAAGGGAACGGCTATTGCACGTGATCCTGAACCATCACGAATTCATTACTATCCGCTAGAATCCCAGTCAAAGGCGTGTTTCTAATCGATCAGCACGGTTGACTTTCAATCCCGGTCGGCACCACTGCGTTTTATTTTCAGACTCCCAACCCAGCTTGAAGAACATCGAAATGTTTGAGATGTCATCCAACCGACGCCTGTTCCTTCGCGCCACTACGGGTATAGCCGGAACGGCTCTGACATCTATGATCGCAAGGGAAAGAGCTAAAGCAGATTCAACACATCTCCTAGAAGGACAACCTCATTTTGCGCCAAAAGCAAAGAGTGTTATCTGGCTGTTCATGCGTGGTGGTGTCAGCCATATGGAAAGCTTTGACCCGAAACCTGCACTCAATCAATTTGCGGGCCAAACCATCTCTGAAACGCCCTACTCAGGCGTACAGACTTCCGAAAAACTCAAGCGTGTTCGAGTGGTGGTCGTTAACGACGCAAACGGTCAACAACGCAACAAGATCTATCCACTTCAAGTCGGCTATCAACCGTACGGGGAAAGTGGGATCGAAATCAGCGACTGGTTTCCTCACATTGGCTCCAAAGTGGATGACCTTTCGATCATTCGTTCCATGTGGACCACTGATGATAACCACGGAGCTCAGGTGCAGTTTCATTCGGGCAGGCATATGCTGGATCCGCGGGTACCCACGATAGGAGCTTGGGTCAATTATGGACTCGGCACGTTGAACGAAAACCTACCCCAGTTCATCTGCATGGGTCCCCGATTTTTTGACAAACGTGACGGACATTATCTTGGCCCCGCCTATGATTCTGTCCCGCTCAAGGTCGACCCTAAGGAACCATTGCAATTTGCAAAGCCACAGGGTGACTTGGACGCGGCAGCTCAAAAAGCAGAGTTCGACTTAATCAGGCAACTCAACCAAATCAGTGGAGAACAGTATCCAAGCGATCAAGCCTTAGCTGCTCGTATCAAGTCCTATGAGCTCGCTTACCGAATGCAAACCGCGGTCCCTGACATCATCCGGTTCGACACAGAAAGTAAAAAAACGCAGGAACTTTATGGTCTAGATCAAAACGAGACACGCCCGTTCGGTGAGCAATTGTTAGCTGCAAGAAGGTTCATTGAGAAAGGGGTGCGATTCATCCAAATCATGCATGGGGATGGAGCGGCTGGAGCATGGGATCAACACTCTGGCTTGAAAAAAAGACACTCCGAACTCGCAATACAGGTGGACCGCCCCATTGCAGGACTTCTAACCGATCTTAAACAGCGTGGCTTACTTGACGAAACGATCGTCGTCTTTGCCACTGAATTTGGACGAACGCCCGGTTCCCAAAACTCAGATGGAAGAGACCATCATCCCTACGGTTTCAGCGTTTGGATGGCTGGGGGCGGAATCCGTGGGGGTACGGTGCATGGGTCAACCGATGAAATCGGATTCCACGCGGAAGAAAATCCTCATTATGTAACGGACGTGCATGCAACGATTATGCATCAGCTTGGACTGCATCCGCACCGATTACATGTTCCCGGGCATCAGCGTCTGGAGAGAGACTACGGAAATGTGATTTCGGAAATTCTTGCTTAATCATCAACTCCATCTTACTGGAACATCTTAGTGCAGCGTGATTCAAATCCGTCAATCTGGATCTCGTAATCGGAACCGCCGAAACTTCGACTCGCCATGGTGGTTATAGACGTTAGAATACGAGAGTCAGTCTCAAGCTTCTTTTCATGATTGTGATCATTCTCTTGGCAGTCAGTGAATCCACCGCTCTGCGATACCAACAATCCGACCCGGATGTTAGGTTGATGCTGCGCGTACGAGATGATGACGCGGGAGCCTTCGCTGAGCTGATGAAGAGGTATGAGTCGCGACTTGTTCGGCTCATGCACACGATTGGTCCAAGACGCGATATGGCCGAAGATCTGGCTCAAGAAACGTTTATGAGAGTCTTTAGAGCGAGAAAGACTTATGAGGCGGGTGCAAAATTTTCGACTTGGTTGTTCACCATTGCTGGTAATGTAGCGAGAAACGCCGCCCGTTCTTTGGGAAGACGTCACGAGGTCAGCGAAGTAGACGCGCCAAGACCACAGGATTCACCAAGTGGACCCCAGCTCCTTGCAGCCACAGCTCTCGATGCGAGTGGCATGATGCCAACACGTATAGTTGAACATTCTGAAAGGGCTGAGGTTGTTCGTGCGGCCGTTGAAGCACTGAGTGAGCGTCAGAGGATGGCATTGATGCTTTCGCGTTTTGAGAATATGAGTTACGCAGAAATCGCGGAGACCATGGGATTGACTACCAAAGCAGTCAAATCCTTGTTAAGTCGTGCTCGAGTGAATCTACGGGAACTGCTGGAATCGTACATTGAATCTGGAGTGATTCCGAACGACGTTGAATTCTCGGTTGAACCGAAAGAGTCTAGGGGAGGTGATGCAGAATGAGTGTTTCCTCAATTTTAGATGACACACCTATCGATCCGGATGACGAACTACTCAGTTCCTATCTGGATGGCGAACTTTCACGTGAAGAGGAAATGAACCTGGAAAATCGGCTCGTCCAGAACGAGGGACTGAGAGAGCGTCTCAAAGTACTTCAAACCGGATGGGATCTCCTCGATGAACTACCTGATTCAGCACCGAGCCTGAATCTGGTTGAATCCACTCTAGAGCTTGCCGTTGCAGATATCGAACAATCTGCTCCCACCAAATCGTGGTCGTTCAGTGGCCTGAAGTGGCCATTACTGATTCTAGGTTTTTCTTTGATGGGTATTAGCTGCGCATATGGATTTTCCCTAGCTTGGAAACAGCACCGATACCAAAATGAGCTACAGGATCTTGCCATCGCGGAAAATCTTGACGCTTACCTGAGGGGAGGTGATATCGAATTAATGAGACTGTTGTCGTCCTCGAAGAACTGGTCATTGATGGTATCAGCGGGTAGGGAAATTGATGAATTCGTTCCGGAAAATCCTAATGCGGTCCGCGAGACACCATTGACCGATCGAGAAGCCAAAGTCGAGGAGCTTCCCATAGAAAAACTTCGACAGCTCAACCTAAGGTGGGATCGCTTCAACGCTCTGAGTCCCGAAGATCAAGAGTCCGTGAGGCAGACAGCTGCTGCTGTGCAGTCGCAACCCG
>JAYYHM010000394.1:0-5988 GCA_036148415.1 Planctomycetota bacterium | reverse complement strand
CCAGTCCTCTTCTTCTTCCTGTGCTTCATCCTCTTCTGTGTACTGCTCTGTATCAGACTCTTGTTCATTCCCTTCCTCTTCCCAGTCCTCTTCTTCTTCCTGTGCTTCATCCTCTTCTGTGTACTGCTCTGTATCAGACTCTTGTTCATTCCCTTCCTCTTCCCAGTCCTCTTCTTCTTCCTGTGCTTCATCCTCTTCTATGTACTGCTCTGTATCAGACTCTTGTTCATTCCCTTCCTCTTCCCAGTCCTCTTCGTCCTCTCTACGCTCTTCCCAAGATTCGTTTTCATCATCTGATATCGCTCCTGCTGAGTCTTTACTCGGCTCAGAATGCTCGCTGTCTGGAACATACTGATAGTCTTCTGAGTTTTTTGAATCAGAGTTTGGATCATGAGCCGATTCTTCCGACTGAATTCCTTCTGCAGGAAATTGATCCTGATTGGAAGTTTCATCCTCTTCGAATGGCGGGTTTTCATTTTCGTTCATTAGGAATTCCTCGAATCTCTGTATCCTTGAGGCTCGTGGCAAGGCAGTGCTAATTGAAACACTTTTGTTGAGATCTATTTCGGTTTTGGATCTATTGGCTGATTTCTGTTCCAACACCGCTAGTGGTGAAAATTTCGAGCAGTAGCGAGTGCCTCACTCGACCATCGATGATATGAATCTTGCGCACCCCTCGACCCAGAGTTTCCAGGCATGCTTCGACCTTAGGAATCATTCCTGCATCAATCACACCCGCGTTGATTAATTGCTTGGCCTCTCCACTAGTGAGCGTGTGGATGATGGTATTTGGATCATTTTTGTCTCGTCGTACACCGTTAACGTCTGATAGGAAAACCAGTTTTTCGGCGCCAAGCGATTGTGCAACTGCCATTGCAGCTGTATCGGCATTGACGTTGTATTTTTGACCATCATCTCCTTCGCACATGGAGGGAATGATGGGCACTTGATCCGTGTAAGCAAGTCCTTCAATGACACTGCGGTCTACATGAGTTACCTCGCCAACGAAACCAAGATCTTCCCCATTCTCCGTCTCATGGCGTTTACCGAAAAGGACATTGGTGGTTCGGAAGGAAAGATTCATTGCTCGCCCCCCTAAACGTTCCATTTCCTCAGTCAGATTCACGTTCAGTTCACCCGCCAAAACGGATTCCACCACTTCGAGTGTAGCTTGGTCAGTCACACGACGCCCTCGGATGAATTGAGGTTCAATGCCTGCTTCCGCTAGGGCGCGATTGATTGCTTTTCCACCTCCATGAACGATGACGGGTTTCATACCGACTGATTCCATAAAAATGACGTCCAGAAGTAGGTGAACGAGAGCTTCCTTGTCGTCCAGTAAGCTACCTCCCACCTTGATCACTGTCGTCTTCCCTCGAAAGCGGCGGATCCATCCCATTGCCTCAATGAGAGTATCTGCTTTGCTAATTGCTTCATCCACTTGGATTTCTCCGACGTTTTAACGCAGATTGGCCAAACCCACTAAGGTGGGGGCCTGAATACGTTTTAAATTCTGGGTTGTCTATGATGGGAAAAACCACTCAATTTAGGGTCGGTGGCCGAGAGGGTCAATTGTGACGCCGCCACCTCACCCTGTCCTTTCGGTGACATTGAAGCCGATTGGTTAAATTGGGGGGGCTGGACAGGAAAGGGATGAAGATCGAGACATGAATATGAAGCCAAAGCGTTTAGTATTGATAGGCGGTGGTCAGATGGGCCGAGCACTGATGAGCGGTATTCTCTCCTCGTCCATCCTTGAGCCCAGCCAAGTTTGTTTTGTTGACCCAAGCGAAGAGACACAGCAGTGGTGGGGTGAGCATCATCCTGAGGTGGCTTGTGAGGATTTAAAAAGCGGAGTGGATTCTAGCGACGTGGTTCTGCTGGCGGTCAAACCGAACTTGGTCCCCGTGGTTACCACCGATCAGAACGTTGATTTTGATGGCAAACTTGTCATATCTGTCGCCGCGGGCATCTCTCTTGGTCAATTGGCTACCTGGATTGGTCACCACCGAGTGGTTCGCGTTATGCCGAACACACCAAGCCTTGTCCAAGAGGGTGCCAGTGGATTTTGCTGTGACACTCAAGTCGATGCTACAACTCGAGATTGGATCCAATCTCTTCTATCCTGTGTCGGACTCGCTGTGGAGGTAGCGGAGACTCAAATGGATGCGGTAACGGGACTCAGTGGTTCTGGTCCTGCCTATGTATGCTTAATCATTGAGGCACTTGCTGATGGAGGCGTTCAAGCCGGATTACCTAGGCCTCTGGCGATGAAACTCGCTACGCAAACTGTGCTCGGGACCGCAAAGATGATTGACTCAACCGGTCGTCACCCTGGTGAATTGAAGGATGCGGTTGCGAGCCCGGGAGGAACGACGATTGCCGCTATCGCTGAGTTGGAGAAGAATGCGATCCGTGGGGCTTTGATGCAGGCTGTTCGCGCCTCGGCGGAGCGTAGTCGGCAGATGGGTAAATAGGCTCGACGCAGTTGATTGAAGATTTCATAACCTTACTTGGGTCCGCAAATGCCATTCGAGGAGTTAGGCTAGCAAGTTGGCACAGAGAGATGAATTCTCCACTCATTAAAATCGATGATAAACACCTCCCACTCTACCGAATCGTGTGGGTTAGTGATGTGCCGCATTTTTGCGGGGAAGAAGATTGCCTGCATGAAGGTGAGTATGAAGTTAGACTCGACATCGATGATTCCGTATGGGCCAATCGTTCAGAAAGGGATCATGTGATTCACGCACTTAACAGCTGGTATGGCGATGACAGCGAGCCTGAAAAAGGAGACTGGTAATGAAGGTCGATCCAAGCTGCAACAAGCTTCAATTCGAGAACCCACAAACTTAGGTCGGGGACAGGGATGTTAGATGGAGTGCAAATCAATCGCTTCTTCTAAAACAAGCGTGGGGATTCCATCGCGAATGGGATACAGCCAAGTTTGCTCTTTGGTCATCAAGCCACCTTCCACTTGCTCCTGCACTTTTTGCTCTAACCGATCTCGAGCCCTTTCTTCATCGATCGCCGAATTCACTTTACTGATTAGTTGATCTTCAGCGAGCTGGAGTGGACGGCCAGTCACTGGGCACTTCAGAATGGAAAGTAGTTCGTTCGAAATCATTCGCTGGGTTCCAATAGGTGTTCACTTCCAATTGAAGTGAGCTTCTTACCTCAGAGAGCACCGGCATCCTGATGAATTTCGATCCTGCTCATAAGATCACTTACGGACATCTCAAATATCCCTGTGAATTATGGGGCTGAGTCTAGACTTTTTGGAGTAAAACCCGAATTCGTCGTGTTTTAGAAACTTAACGCAAGAATGGGGTGCGGAGAAGTGACGCATTTGAATGTGTTGTCAACCAATCTACACCCAGCCTACTACGTAATGGAGCGGTGGTAGATGTAGAATCGCACAAAATCGGCGCGGGAGACATGGCGTAAAAAACACAGGCCGGTGCGGTGCTTGGAAATAAGGAGGTTGTGCTAACTAATTGCTGGAATTGCTCACAGCAATTAGCGCACGATGTGTCACCGAAACCGTTTAGTCTGGCAAAGGTAGTTGATGCGTTACCTTTGCACGATTGTTTGTCTTAACCTCGAGACGAACCTAACAGCGTCTCGAGGCAACAATAACATTCAATCAGCAAACAGCTTAACGAGGCTCAAATTACTTGAGCTCGACGGATCCGCCAGCTTCTTCGATTTCGCCTTTGATCTTGTCGGCTTCTTCCTTGGCAACACCTTCCTTGAGGGTTGCAGGAACGCCTTCGACCATTTTCTTGGCTTCCATCAACGATGCGCCCGTCAGGTTCTTGACGACTTTGACGACATTAAGTTTCTTGTCGCCGAAGCCAGTCAATACGACGTCGAATTCGGTCTTCTCTTCTTCAGCAGGACCTGCGTCGGCAGGGCCAGCAGCGACCATGACTGCGCCACCACCAGCAGCAGGCTCAATGCCGTGTGCTTCTTTCAGGTAGTCGCTCAGTTCTTTGGCTTGCTTGAGAGTCAAATCGGCGATCTTATCGCCCATTTCCTTGGTTTCTTCGCTGAATTCAGCGACTGCGGTTTCTTCAGACATATCTAAATACCTCAAAAACAGTTTGGTGACTTGGTATACGAAAGGTTTACGGTTGTGAAAGCGAGATTAATCCTCGTCGCCTTCGCTGATCTGTTTGATTTGGCTGTTGAGCTTCTTGCCCGGACCCAGCAAGGCAGCGGATAGATCCGCACCTGGCGATAGAATTTGTCCAACGAGCATGGAAATTTGCTCAGCTCGGCTTGGCCACTTGCTGACTGCCTTCAAGCCGTCTGCGTCAAGTTTTTCGCCATCCATCACGCCACCGCTGGCATGAAAAGCGTCGAACTTTTCCTTGTCTTTATCGAGCTCGACAATCTCCTTAACCAAGGAGACAAAATCGGAAGAGCCCCAGCAGACTCCCACCTGACCACTAGCTCCCTCGAAAGCCGCGGAAAGTTGTGTTCCCTCAGTGGCTCGACGCGCCAGTGAGTTTTTCACTACAAGGAGTTTGATATCTCGTTTGTCTAACTCACCACGCAATTCGTTGGTGGTGTTAGCGTCCATGCCTACGCAATTGACTAACACCGCATCATCCACCCCGTCGAGACGGCGGCGGATATCCCGCGTTACGAGCTCTTTAACGTATTTACTCATCGGATCGATTCACTTAGACGACTGATTTGACCTGTATTTTGGCAAACGTTTCCGCCTGCAATCCCGTTTAGTTAGGAGACGATACGAACGCTAGGGCTCATGGTTGAGCAAATTGCGATGCCGCGAACGTAAGTGCCTTTGATGGTTGAGGGCTTCATCGACTCGATGAATTCAATGAAAGCTTTGATGTTCTCGATCAACTTTGGCGTATCGAAACTCATCTTCCCGACAACCGAGTGTACATTTCCGCCTTTGTCGTTGCGGAACTCAACTTTACCTGCTTTGTACTCTCCGACGACTTTGGCTACATCCGCAGTGACTGTGCCCGCACGGGGACTTGGCATCAAACCACGCGGACCAAGGACGCGACCGAGGGGGCCTACCAGACCCATCATGTCCGGTGCTGCAATACAGACGTCAAAGTCGGTCCAGCCATCTTTGATTTTTTTGGCTAGATCCTCTTGTCCGACCTCATCAGCGCCCGCTTCCTCTGCGGCTTTGGCAGCATCGCCTTTAGCAAATACGACTACTCGCTGAGTCTTGCCAATACCATTGGGTAGTACCAAACTTCCTCGAATAATCTGATCCGCCTGATTGGGATCCACTCCAAGGCGCATGTGTACTTCGACCGTCTGGTCGAATTTGGTCGAATCGTATGTTTTTAAGACATCCACTGCTTCATCCAGTGGAAGTAAGTCTTGTGGCTGCTTGGAAAGCGCAGCGCGATATCTTTTTGATTTTTTACCCATTGGGTCACGACTTTCGTTGGTCGGGTGGTTCGGCGAAAACACCTGTCCCGGTCACCTTTGGCGAACCGACGGCAAATTCTCCCACTTACACGGTAACTCCGCAAAGAGGCAGAATTTGGCGGACGAAACGGGAATCGTCAACGCCAATCACTCTCGGTCTGACCACTTTTTAGCAAAATAGATCAGCAGCGACCCTGATCAACGCGGAGAAAGAGCATTTATCGGACGGTTGGTGCGAAGATTTGCGTCGAGATTCTGATTTTTCGCACTTTTGGGCGAAGAGTGCCAGCCTCAAGAATCCCCCAAGCTTGAACCGAGCTACCGCCTTATTGTCTTGAATTTCCTCTTGGATTGCCTGTTTTGTTGGGTCACTCTGCCTGCTCATGGTTCATCAGTATCCGTAATCCCTCCAAAACAACCTGAAATCGTCGTTTTGCTCGATCAACTTCCTGAGTTTGCAGGCGATCTCGCGAGCGTTTGGCCTGTAACTCTCGCGGCGAGATCTTGATCCGACCCGCGGCAATATCGACATCTTCCCGGCTTAGTCTTGCTTGTCTCTGC
>JAYYHM010000393.1:0-13857 GCA_036148415.1 Planctomycetota bacterium | reverse complement strand
TAGACAAGGTCCAGTTCCTGTGATTCCATGCACCGCATGACAGATGCCTGTGCATCAAAACTTAGGCTACTGTTGATCAATTCGGCTCGGATGCCAAGGGTTTTCAGGGAGTCTACTTGATCTTTCATCAACGCTATCAGTGGCGAGATAACAATCGTCAGACCGGGCCGCATGAGACTTGGTAGTTGATAGCAGAGACTTTTTCCTCCTCCGGTTGGCATCACACACATCACGTCTTTGCCCGAGGTCACAGCGTCGACCACTTCTTTTTGCCCGGGGCGAAACTCTTTCAGTCCGAGTGAAGAGAGAAAGGAAGCTGGGGCTGTGTTTTCAGCCATGTAATTTTGACCCAGAGAGTTGAATTCGTTGAGGATTCGGTTTTATTGTTGTTTTGGTGGTAGGTTGAGGACCAGTCGAAGTATAGGCTTTTGCTTATTCTCACCAAAGACAAGCATCTTGGACTCCATCCCAATCACCTGTCTTCGGACTTGAAATGCGGAAAAAACGTATGCGGTCGATTTCATTACAACAATCTGAGCTGAGTTTTCAAGCCAATGCTCCCGAGCCTGTACCAGGTGATGGAGAAGTGCTTGTCGATGTGCGACTGGCAGGCATTTGTGAGACAGATCTCCAATTATGTCGGGGATACATGGGTTTTTCCGGAATACTCGGGCATGAGTTTGTCGGCGTTGCAAGATCGGGGCGTTTTAAAGGTCAACGCGTAGTTGGGGAAATCAATTGTACTTGTCAGCATTGTCAGTTGTGCCTAGCTGGGGTGGGCAATCATTGCCCTAATAGAACGGTGCTCGGGATTCTCAAGCGCGATGGAGCCTTTGCTGACTGCTTGGCTATTCCAGAATGTAATCTACACACGGTTCCTGATTCTGTTTCGGATGATCAGGCTGTTTTCACTGAGCCATTAGCTGCAGCGCTTCAGATTTCTAAACAAGTTGATCTGTCAAATCGAAGAGTTGTAGTGCTCGGTGATGGCAGACTCGGCATTCTATGTGCCAAGGTTGTTAAGCTTTTTACGGATGATGTTTTCACAATTGGAAAACATGAAGATAAGCTTCAGCGATTTCATCAAATCGGAATCAAGACCCAAATTTTAAATGATTTCCATCAGGGAGCGGATTTTGACGTGGTGATTGACTGCACTGGGTCTTCGACTGGCCTAGAGACTGCATGTCAAATAGTAAGGCCACGCGGAACAATTGTGATGAAAACAACGGTAGCTGGGAACCACTCGTTATCACTTGCATCCATTGTTATCAATGAGATAAATCTCATTGGTTCGCGTTGTGGGCCATTCGCAGAAGCTCTCAATGTGATTGACTCAAAAGATTTGGTATTCGATGACCTTATCAGTCATCGATTTACAATCGACGAGGGAATACTGGCTATGAAGACTGCTGATTCACCCGATGCTTTCAAGGTCTTATTGCATTTTCCCCAGCAGGCGGGTGCAGATTGATCTCCGAAGGCATTTGGAGGTTCGAAGCAGCAACCAACCTTGGCCCGTCTAGCCATGATTAAGAGAATTGGCTGGGTTGAAACCTGGAGCTTAAGCAGTTGTCTGCAACTGGTGGATGACACGCTGGACGATCTTTTCGATTGCGTCATGAGGTAAGCTCGAACTCTGATTTGATTCGGCGACCTGTGAGACTAGCGAATCGATTTCCCTCTGCGTCCTAGCCACTGCATCTCGTTGATTTTCTGATAGCGGTACTCGACCCGGTCCGAGGTCCCATCCCCTGGATCGCGCCCCAGCTCGAAAGCCTTCTGGAAACTCACCAAGTGAAATCATTGCGTCGAATAGTGGGATGAGTTGATATTGCAATCGCATCGCTTCATCAAGGTTACCTGATGTCACGTTTTGGTAGATTGCCCGGGTTAGCTCGGGAACCACCCCACTCGTTGCGTTAGTGCCGCCATCTGCCCCAGCAAGCAGCATGGGTGCAAGGGACGCATCCCAGCCGGTCAGGAAGGTGAAATCATCACGCATTGGCCTAATTGCCGAGATCATTCTCATCATATTCGGCAGGTCACCACTGCTGTCCTTAATACCAATAACGCGAGGAAACTCAGAAGCAAGTCTTACTACCGTCTCTACATCGATGGGTGATGCAAAAAGAGGAATGTTGTAAAGGGTGACGTCTACTTCTACATTTTCGGCGATTTCACGAAAGTAGGCGTAGACTCCTTCACTGCTGAGGCGGTAGTAGAAGGGAGCGACGATTGCTACAGCTCGAACACCGAGTTCACCATAAGCATCACAAGCCTCGATTGTCGCTCTCACGTTGGCCTCGGCAGCACCGGCTAGTACGGGTACTCTACCGCCAGCTTGATCCATGACAATGCGGACAATGTCCCGACGTTCCTCCGCAGAGAATCTTACGAATTCACCTGTACTGCCATTTGGATAGAGTCCATCCACACCTCGATCGATCAACCAATCAACATAGCCCCGCAATTTCTGCTCATCCACCCTGCCCTGCGCATCGACGGGGGTGATGTTCGGGGTGAGGATTCCTTGAATTCTTTCTGGCATGATTTCTAGCAGTGGGGGAGAAGGGATCAGTATGCGGGACAGAGAAAGTTAGCTCCAACAATTGTCGATGTTTACAGACTCACTACTCTTTACGGAGATGTTCACGATTCCCTTCGGGATTTACCGGTCGTGTCGATTGGTGTGAAAGGTTGTGTCCTGATTTGAGTGCAAAATCGACAAAATAGAGAGTAAGATCAAAAAGAACTCACTGAAAGATTTTGACTGAACAAATTACTGCCAAGGTTTTTTGCCGCCGCGTTGAAGATGAAACTGTAGGCGACGAATCATCATAGAAAGGTCTTTTGGTCTATCCATAGCAAGATCTTTAGTCTCATAGGGGTCAGATTTTAAATCGAAGAGTTCAAAATCGCCGGTGGGCAGATTGTGAACTAGCTTCAGGTCACCCCGGAGTACGGCTTCAATCGAAAGTCCCGCATACCTTGATCCACCTTCCCTACGTACGAAATAAATCTCCCGGTCGTGCCAAGAGTGATTTAAATTCTCGAAGATGGGTGTTAAGGAAATGCCATCGAGATGCTTGTCAGTTTGAAGGTCTAAAAGTTCCATAACAGTCGGAAAGAAATCGGCCGTCGTGCAGACCGCATCGCTCGAGGCTCCGGGTACGGTGATTCCCGGTACTTTGATGCAACCTGGAATCCTAAGACCTCCTTCATACATGGACTGTTTCCCATCCCGCAGAGGACCATTGTTGGCCCCTACATTGACTTGTCCACCGTTATCACTGGTGAAAATTACGATCGTTTCCCGACCATTACTGTTCTTTTCAAGTGATCGGAGAACGCTTCCAATTCCATCATCCATGTGCTCAATCAATGCTACAAGTTTTGCACGCGATTTCGTGAGCCCTGGAGATCGGTTTTCAACCTTAGACAGCCAGTGTGCAGGGGGTTGAATAGGGGTGTGCGGCGCATTGTAGGCCAAGTACAGAAACCAAGGTTGGTCTTCAGTTTTCGACTTCCTGGATGCGATCCAATCGCTTGCCCATTGCGAAAATAGATCTGTCGCATGGCCTTCTGGATTAATTTCTGCACGGTCCTTCACCATGTAGTTTTGACCGTGTCGACGATGATGGTAATAGTCGTCCATCATGTCTCCGAGGAATCCATGGAAATGGTTGAATCCATGGTTGAGAGGATGATCTTCTTCCGTCAGTCCAAGATGCCACTTGCCAATCCCTTTCGTCAGGTATCCTTCCTCTCGAAGTTTCTCGGGAAGCGTTTTGGCTATCGGCGCGTAATTGCCCCAGCTATTCTCAGGGTGAGTGCGAATGACGCCTGGGACACCAACTCGATCCGGGTAGCAACCGGTCAGAACAGACGCTCTTGTCGGTGAGCATACCGGACAATTCGCATAGAGCCGATTCAGTTTCAGCGATTGGTCGAATAATCGATCGATATGAGGCGTATTTAAATCTTCACTGCCAAGGCATCCTAGGTCTGCAAACCCAAGATCATCGACAATAATTAATAAGACATTAGGCTGCTTTGCCTGACTCCCGATTGCGTATTCCATTGAAAATCCGCTGAGGAATATAGAAAGTGCGAGAAGCCAGTAGGGTGTTCGCATCGTATTAAATCAATCCTTAAAGTGGTTATGGCTTGCGCAGTGTCTGAGTTGACAGGCTACAATTTTTTTCAGGTTAATTTTAGTCGCTGATTTTCCTGGTGGGTATCGTGACCGGTTCAACACCCGTCGTTTTTAGTGGGTCAACGCTTGCTAAATTGATGCCCTGAGATCAATCTTTGTCCCTATCTTCAGGAAAGTAAGTCATTAGCCCGTTGCCCCGTTTTCTCCTAATATTGATACCAACTACATGGAGCCAGGCACTTTTGTGGGAAGTCGTGGCCGTTTGACAATGGGTACTCGTCGAAGTGGGATTACAATTGTCCGATAGGGGTAGGATCCAGTGTGAAGCTAGGCTGCACGTTAGAAAGTGATTTTCAGTAAATAGACAACTTTTGGGTCATATTTGGGTACTCGCGACATGCAGGAAGGTAGGGATTCCAGCTCATCGAAACCCGGAGATAACAGCTTCGGTAACGCGCCTGGCTCGGACCGTTTACCGTTGGATCATGATCTTACGCGCGCCAAAACGGTGATCCGTGGGTCCTCCAAGGTGGCCGCTGACCCAGGGGTAGTTCAAACAAAGCAAGGGACACCCGCAACGGTAGCGAAGGTCCTTCTCGGAAAACATTTGAATCATTTTCTTCTCGAAGAGCTGATCGGTGGCGGTGGCATGGGTGCTGTTTTTCGAGCACACGATGAGCAACTGGATCGAACAGTAGCCATTAAAGTGATCCCTTTTGTAGGGGAAGATCCTGATTTGCAAAGACGATTTCGCAATGAAGCTCAAAACGCTGCGAAGTTAGATCATCCGAAAATAGCGAGGGTTTTTGATGTTGGTAGTCAAGATGATTGGCATTACATCGTCTTCGAGCATATTGATGGTATTAATATTCGGGATCTCGTTACCAACCACGGTGTCCTTTCGGTAGATCAAGCGGTTCTTTACACCTGTCAACTTGGCGAGGCTCTCCAGCACGCATCAGACCGAGGCATTGTTCACAGGGATGTGAAACCGTCGAATGTTCTCGTCACAAAAGATGAACAAATTCGTTTGGTGGATATGGGGCTGGCCCGCTCGGCGAGTCTAGAATTAACGGACGACATGACGGCGAGCGGTGTAACGCTTGGGACGTTCGATTATATTTCCCCGGAGCAGGCGAGGGATCCTCGAGACACGGACCTCCGGAGTGATCTCTATTCCCTAGGCTGCACGCTTTACTTCATGTTGACAGGATTTCCACCGTTTCCCGGTGGAACTACTCTCCAAAAACTTTTGAGTCATGGCAACACGCCACCTCCGGATGTTCAAGCGATTCGACGAGATGTGAGTACTAGCTTGAAGTCTGTTATCGAGAAGATGCTGGCTAAGCGTCCAGTTGATCGATACCAAACGGCTCATGATCTACTTGCTGATTTGGATGAGGTGGCTAGGCGTGATGGACTTCAACGGACTCAGCTTCTGAATCCTGATCCGGTTTCACCAGCGAGATCTTGGTTGCTTTTAGTAGAGAATCATTCCCCCTGGGTGATTGCTGCGCTGTTAATGCTTTTTGTTGCAGGATGGCTGCAGTTGCAGTCTTATGCTTACCGAGGTCAAACTCGAGTGCCTGGAATTGGGGATTCCGCTCCGGGCATGGATCAAATGGCTCGCGAAGGCTCGGGGGGCAGTCTGCCCGATGGATTGAATGAGAGTATTCAGGGTGACGCTTCCTTGATGCCAACCAGCAGCGAACAAATTCCCGCGAGCATGGGACAGGCCCAGTCATCAAATGAGGTGGATGGAGTCAATCGCCAGATAGATCAGAGACCTGAAACGATTGCGACCGAGTCAGATTCGCAGGAAGTTGGCGAAAATGCAGACGCACTCATGCCGACAGGTAGTCAAGTCGATGAGGTCGAGAATGTCCTAGTGTCACCAGAAGTTAATGCAACGACACCTGGTGGAGACTCCGCGGAAGATGCGTCGAGTAAGTCTAGCGGGGCGACGTCGGAGATCACGGTAGTCAGGGTCGTAAGCGTTTTCCAAGAGCCGGAAGATCTTGAATCAGGAGTAGTGGAAACGAGTGATTTTGAATTTGCTTTGGATCTTGCTCAACAACATCCATCAACAAGTAGGATTGAATTAACGGTGCCGCTCTTGGTGTGTTCAAGGCCCATCACGCTTGCGTCAGACGACTTGCTAATCACCTCAACCATCGGCGGAACGACGATCGTTTTTCAATCGAATGATTCCTTGGTGATGTCCCGGACCAAGATGTTTTCTATTGGTAGTCACCCTGTGGTTTTTGAGGATATTCATTTTGTTTGGAATGTAGCCCCTGATGATTTAAACGGTGGGTGTTTATTCGAAGTCAATCCGAACGAGCTAGTGCGGTTTACTGATTGTTCGATCACGGTAAATAACAGATTGTTTACCGATGAAGTCTATGCGTTTGACGTGATCACCGACCCAAGTGCGTTGAGAGTGGACGAGCCTCAAAGTGAGGACAAATTCCCTCTTGTCTGGTTAGAACTGAATAATGCGATAGTCCGAGGGCAGATAACGATGCTTCACATGGATTTTGCTACGAAATTGTGGTTGGACTGGGACAACGGTTTGCTTTCGGTGACGGATCGAATGATAGATACTGCCGGCGCGTTGTATCCGCCTGATCCGGTCGGCGGCACCATCCGAATGAAACTCTGGAGGGTTACCTCCCATGTTCCAAAAGGCTTATTTTTGATGAGAGTGGGGGTCAGTGGTGCTTATCCGGTTGCCGTTGACCGACTGGCGCACGAGTGTATTTTCTGGGTCAATCCTGGGCTGCCTCACTTTGATCTACGTGGATTTCCAAGTGTTTCAGATGGAACTCCGGTTAAGTTCCAGGGAGCATCCAATACCTACGTGACCGATGGTGATCAATCCGATCCCATGCTGCGTCTGTCTAGCCCCTTAGATGATCGACGTACGGTTTTCATGAAGGAAATTGCCGAAAAATCCGTTCCTTGGGCTGCTGATAAATCCCCACGATGGTCGGTGAATTGGGAATTTGAGGGTTTGAGTGAATTGCCGTTTGACCAGCGACTACCAGCGAATTATCGGCAAATGGACCCAAATCCGTTGGGTTTTGATGAGAAAGCTCTCCCTTCACTGCCCGAAAGAGAGGAATTTGACGACGATGCTGTGCAGGCGGCATTGTCAAATCAGCCAATTCGCTAAGAATAAGTATCGTCATTTGACTTTTTGCCTTGGTTGAGACTTAATAAATAGGCCGGAATGGTTGAAACAACTGGTTTACCCACCCTCCCCAAGCAACAACTCGAGTAATTTGCTGCGAGTTGCTCGCCCAAAGCTTAGGGGATTACATAACTTTGGAGTTTATGAATGAAACGTTTTGCTGTTATTTTCGGATGTTTGATGTTCCTCTCGAGCCCTGCCCTGTCAAACAGTACCTTCAGTAAGTTTTGGAAAGCTGAGTTTGCTGGTGCTGAAGCTGATGAAGGATTCGTGAAAGCGGTCAAAACTCAAGGTTGCTACATCTGTCACATCAATGGCGAAGATAAGAAGAAGGTTCGCAATGAATACGGTGAAGCTATCCATAAGTACCTCGATGCCGAGGACTTCCCGAGGGATTATGTAAAAGAGAATCCAGAAGAGGCCAAAGCAAAGATACTCGCTGGCTTCAAGAAAGCTGGTGAACATAAGAGCAAAGATGGGAAAACATTCGCGGAGAAAATCAAGAACAATGAGATCCCTGCTACTAACTCTGGTAAATAAATATCTATTAAGATTGAAGTTTGATTGGACGCCTGCCCGCGATTGTGGCAGGCGTTTTTTATGCACGCGTATGATGAGAATAGCAAAGTCTTCTTCAAACGCTTTCATAATGGATAAAGAAGATCCATTCACTTTGAGATCAAGTGATTTAACGCTTTGAGCACTTTCCATAGGTTGAGATTTGATGAATAGCATGAAGTTAAGTTTAGCGATGCTTCTTTTTTCGGCCGGTTTTTTTACAAACTGCCAAGCTGATGATGCTGAGGGTTTCACCTCGCTTTTCGACGGTAAATCTTTGAGTGGCTGGAGAACTGCCGAGGAGAATCCCAATAGCTGGAAAGTGCTCGATGGCATGTTGGTTTGCGATGGGCCAAGGTGTCATCTTTTCTATGAGGGTGAAGCAGCCCCTTTTAGAGATTTTCATTTCATTGCTGACGTGAAGACAACTCCTGGTAGTAATGCAGGGATTTATTTCCACACAAGGTTCCAACCCACGGGATGGCCAAAATATGGTTATGAATGCCAGGTGAATGTCACCCACAAGGATCCCAAAAAAACCAGCAGCTTGTATGCGGTTGAAAATATTGCTGACCCAGGAGTCAAAGACAATGAGTGGTACACCCAAGAAATAATCGTTCGAGGAAGCCGGATCCAGCTCAAAGTTAACGGTAAGACGCTCGTTGATTACACGGAGCCTAAGAACAAGCAAGCTGAGAGTAAGCAGTTTGAGCGTAGACTGGATTCTGGGACATTCGCTCTTCAGGCACACGATCCTGATAGCAAGGTCTACTTCAGAAATCTCAGAGTGAAGAAGATCAGCGAATAAATGATTTTCTATGAAGCTAGGATATGACTGAGCTATTCAGTGAACTGATGCTAGGCCTTTAGACTCACCGCACTGAATGGCGGATCACAAGAACTCTTTCCACTCGATCTAATGGAAAGAGTTATTCGATTACAAACCGGAGTAGACTAGCCAAGAAGGGTTCAGCCGAATGTCGTCCCAGCGTTTAGTTGCCCACAATCCCATTGAGCAGCATCTCTATTGCAGGATTAGCTGCTTTGGTGACCATCAATCGATCTCCTGCCTGTAAGGCATAGTCACTTGATGGTTTTACGCTATCCTTGCTTCTTTCCATTTTGATTTCCATCCGAACTCCGCTGATGGACTCAGACGATGCTCGGAAAAGCGTGGCTTCAACGTAACCAAGTGCTTTCAAGACACCCGTTTGGCTCAGTAGTTCACTTACATAGACCGTACGTTGATCGTCAGGTAGCGGCAGTACACGAACTGGATGGTTATCACCGACCACTTGTAATACTACGCCATTTTCGGACTTCGCGCGCTTCACGGCGTAGTACACAGCTTCCGTCATCGACGAGTCCACCCGCGATCCAAGGCTTAATTGATTTCCCCCTGTGGAACTTGGAATATGAAAGGGGTTATTGGGAAGCTGCAAAGGGGCGCACCCCCAAGAACCCAAAAGAAAAACAGCCAGGAGAGAAAAGACGCGAGACGTCATGAATCCTGTAACACCGATGAAATTTCCGGTACTTGTCTTAGTTTTCATCTGAATCTGGCCATCCACTGGCTTTTGCAATTTAGCGGTTAGGAAAACTTTGAGGATTATCGGTTCCCCTACAAGGCGAACTTGAACCCAATGGTCAACAATCTGAGCTCGCCGTCGCTAGTGCAGTTTCGATTGGAGAGGGTCAGGGGTAGGGTCTTACAAAAAACCTCTTGATGGCTTTATTTTATTTTCGGAAGATCTCGAAGGTCCGACAGATTTCGCGGGGAATCGTGAGCAACAACACTTCAATGGCCCCCGTTTAGGTGGGTAGGAGGTTTCTTGGTCGAAGCATTGAGCTGCGGCTCGGAGAAATTTCGCTGCAACCTTTTATTTTCAGCGAGAATTCCTGCTTCACGAATTAGCGATCGCCCGCTATACTTCGCGGCCCTTGATAAAAATAAAATTTTGACTCTGACGTTCAATCGAGATTACTGATGGCTCGGCAATGTGAAGTATGCGGCAAGAAAGTCCAAATGGGCAATCGCGTTGAAACTCGCGGTAAGGCCAAATACCTAGGCGGTGTTGGTACCAAGATCACGGGGATTACCCGTCGTAAATTTGTGCCCAATCTGCAAAAAGTTCACGTCACTCTTCCTAACGGCCAAAACACGACCTTACGAGTATGCACTCAATGTATTCGCAGTGGTCGAGTGAGAAAAACGGTTAAAACAAAGCCTTTTGATGTCAGTAAAGCCTAAAACCGAGTCGTTTGAGTTTTCGGATCTGGAAGCTCGCAAGCTAGCTTATCTCGCCCGCTTAGAACTCACCGAGCAGGAGTTGTCTGAGTTTCGTCCACAACTTGGGCAGATTATTGAGTTTGTAAAAACACTCTCGGAGTTGGATACCAAAGGCGTTGAACCGATGACTACGGCACTCGACGTAGAAAATCGTTGGAGAGAGGATCAATTAGTTGACGGCTTGTCTTCCGCAGAGGCAGTAGCTAACTCTCCAGCGACTGATGGGGAGTGTTTTCTTGTTCCTGCAGTCCTGGGAGCATCGGGTGCTAAGAGTTAATAGCCGTTAGGTAATTCTTAGCTGGTTAACGCCTGCTTTTGTAGAAGATGTTTCTCATCTCTCTTGTTTCTTGGGCTGAAATCAGTCAAAAGTTCAGGCAGAAGTGCACGGTGCTTGATCTTTTGTTGCGCTTCATCATTTTTCTGGAGTGCAATTATGAATTCAACTGGATTTGAAAGGGCTCAGCCCCATGCCCGCATCGTCATCTGTTTCCTTCTTATAGCCCAGCTACATGTCTTATCTTGCTATCATTCGCTGGGAGAGAATTCCGCGAAGCGAATTATATCGATGCGACCCATCACGGAACGAAGCGCTGTAGAACGGTATCGTACAGATTCTGAGGCAGATACCCATTCAATTACAGATTCAAATCAGGGTGTCTCCCGGCCGAGTTTGAGACCAACTAATGTAATTTCAAAAGAAAAAGCTAACCCAATACAACAGGCACAATTTCAATTCCCCACACCCGAATCGAATTCAGCGGAAGATCCGGGCTTTCTCGATGGTGGTAGTGGAAACGCAACTCTGGAGTCTACGGATGAGGAAAGCTTGATGCCTTTTCCAACAGATCGCATCTCTCCACTTTTTCCGGAAACTACTCGCTCGGCAGAACCTGCTTTTAAAGCCCAGGATTCATCCGCGGGAAGAGAGCGTGAATTACCAAGAAACGTTGACGCTACAACTGATGATTTACCAAGTCAGGATGTTCCAGCATATGCACCTTTTTCTGTTCCTGATTCGAGCGAACAGTATGCGACAATGAACAATTCGACGTTTGTATCCCCACCTAGCAATTATATTGCAGCTACATCGTGGGGTAGGAATTGTAAACCGAAAAGTGTTGGAACAGGGATGCCGCATCCCATCGAAGCAGCCAGCAATATCAAATCCCCTATGAATGGTCTTGTCGGTGTCTCGACTGGCACGCTTCTAGAGCAGTATCCTTCAATTCCGGATGGGCCTTTCATGACGATGGGCCAAGAACGTACTCGAGTGGTAGTGGGTCAAGGCATTGTTGGACAGCCTGTTGCGTATGTTCCGGGACAGTGGGTCAGGAATAGCCTTCGCTATCTTTTTCCATGAACTTAGTTTTTCCGAGGACTTGGGTTTTCCAAATCTCTTACTGCAGGATTGACTTTGACTTCGATTACAACTCTCTTCCTGCCAGCCTTCGGCCAGAGTGGAACTTGTTCAAGAGATTTGGAGCCTAGCAGTACCCTCATTGCTCAATTAAACGACTGTGACCTCGCTGTCGCGATTGATGTTCTGCGAGCTACATCCGTCATCGTGAAGGCATTGGCTTCAGGTGCTGAAAGTGTGATGACTTGCGAAACAATCGAACAGGCGCATCGATTAGCTAAGTCTGAGCCTGATCGTACTCTCTTGTGTGGCGAACGTAATTGTCAAAAGGTTGATGGATTTGCCTTGGGTAATTCTCCGAGAGAGTACACATCTGAAAACGTCCATGGGAAGAGGCTCGTTCTCACAACCACCAATGGAACCAAGGCGATCGAAATGGCAAGCCCTGTTCCCTCCCTGGCGATTGCTAGTTTTTTAAACCTTTCGGCGGTGATATCAAGAGTTTTAGAGGCTCAGCACACGTGTATTATTTGCGCTGGGACGAATGGAGCGATCACGTCCGAGGACGTTCTCCTTGCAGGCGCGCTGGTCACGGGGGTGAAGAATGCCTGCAAAGCCGCACAATTTGACGACGCCTCTGAAATCTCAGCTTCGTTCTGGGATTCCAGCATGAATTTAGATCTTAAAGATAGTGATCAAAATACTGCCTCGCGGCTTGCTGACAGATTGCAGCGAACGGAGGGTGGAAGGAATCTAATTCGTCTTGGCTATGAGAATGATTTGCTAGCCTGCAGTCAGATCAACTCTTTACCGATCCTGCCGACTCGAAAAGCGGTTTCTCCATCGTGTTTTGAGTTGGATAATTCAGCAAGCTGAAGGATAAGTTTGTGGTTGGTAAACCGATCAAAAATTTACAATTTGTGGAGGTTTTTTAAGATTTAGATGTGCGAAAAATGAATGATCGCCACTTTTCGCCACGATTGAGTGAGGATTCGTTAGCGAATTTGCACAACAGGTCATGATTCCATATTGCAGCGTTGCACAGCAATTAGCTATGAGCGGGGTTGTGGAATACTCAGTGGCTACTGCAAATTCTCATGGATGGGGAAAGCAAGATGTCAACAAGATGGATCAAACCGGGTGAATGCAAATCACTGGCGGTGCTGGTTGAGTCGGTCATCGGGCAAATCTTATTGCAACATGAGGCACCGATCTGCCTCGAACTCGATATAGATACCGACATCGATGTTCCAGCTAACGCCGAACAGGTAGTTCAACTGTTGTCATCGCTAGTTGCTCAGTCACTTGAAGAAATGGTTGGTGGTGGCGATCTTACTGTAACCGCTGTTTGCACAACATCCGGAGTCGAGCTGGAACTAGCCGACACGGGTTCCGCAGTGGAAGATCGCTCAAAACGTTTGCCTATGATCGCTGCATCGATGGGAGCTCGTCTTTCATGGCAAAATTGCCCACAAGGCGGTGGAGCGGTGACAATCATTTTCCCAAGGCAAAGCCAAGATCGTCAAGCTGCGGCATAGGTTGAGAATTTTCAGCTTACCGCATTCACGAGACACTCTTTTGAAATGCCAAAGTCACTATCGTCCTCCTGACGAAATCCTGCTACTAGTACTTACATGTTTTTATTAAGACAATCGACGGGGCAGGCGCGTCAGGCATTGGATTCGATGCCACCCCTCTCTCGCGCTGTCCTGGCAGTTATGCTACTTCTGGTTCTTGCCGGAGGCAGCTTACTCTATCGATCTGCTGGAGATTCGAGTCATGAAATGTTATTCGGTGGCCGCTCTTTAGTAGATCATGAACTGGATGCAATTGAACTCGCATTTAGTCGTGCAGGACTCGGTGCTTGGCAACGTAGTGGTCGCCAGATTCAAATACCGAAAGAAAAGCGATCCGAATATCTAGCAGCTTTGTCAGACACCTCCGCGCTACCCTTAACACTGCGGAATCCGATGAAAGAAGCTATGCAGGCTTCTAATCTTTTTGATTCGACGTCGATGCGAAATTCCCGGGAGATGCTCGCAAAGGAACAGGATCTGGGAATAAAGATTGCTGCATTTTCCGACGTTCAGTGGGCAAGTGTTGATTATGACGAGGGGGAGAAAAGAGGGCTATCCTCTCCAAAACAGCAATCTGCAAGCATTTTGGTGATTCCTCAGACCGCTTCACCCTTAAGCCGTAGTCGGATTAAAAGCATTCAAGAATTGGTTCGTGGTTCATTTGCAGGATTAAACGCACAGGACATTGTTGTCATTGACACGAATGCCAGCCCGGATGAC
>JAYYHM010000392.1:0-3038 GCA_036148415.1 Planctomycetota bacterium | reverse complement strand
AGAAAAATTCGACGGAGAATATTACCACTATCGGTATGGTGAAGTTTCTTTCCGTCTAAAGCCTGTGATGTGGCTTAAAGTTCGTGAAGAGGGGATTGATGTTGGCGATCAGGTGGAGACCATCGGTTTAGGATTAGAGCGAGAGCGTTTTGTGGCGCAGGTTTGGGGAATCTACTACCTGCGACGCAAGGGGCGTATCGTCTATCGATTGAAACGTGGTGATCAACAGGCCGCTAACTTATACACCTTCGATGAACTAAAGTTGCTCACTGATAAATCCAAAGTGGAACCGCGGGAGGGTATACATCCACCGCCCCAATGGCGAGGCGATCACGAGGATAGACTTGATATCGCCGATGAGCCTGATCCATCTTAGATTCAGCTGGACTCAGGCCAGCTGACAAAATCAGACTTTTGCGAATAGGTTTTGCTGAGTGGACTTCTGGCGTACGCGTCAGCAACCAAGTTGTTTGCTGAGTCTGCTGTTTTGTGAGAACCTTTGGCAATTCTGTGGAACCCATCCTCTTCAGGATCTCTTGCATAAAAGTAGCAGTAGGAGAGCCCAAGATAATCTCCTGTTAAGTCATAAGTCTCCACGCTTCTTCTTGAGTAAAGGTCAGGGCTGCCGGGCTGATTCGTCCCTTCAATTTCGTCAAGCGTGCTTAGAGTGTCCCTGATATGCGGTTCGGCAAATTGCCAGAGTTCTCCCTCTACCCGGTCGTTGCCGGACCTAACTGCGGGATAGTCTGCTCGTCCGTACAACGATCCTCTTATCCATGCTTTCGAGATTTTCACTGGCTCATGTGGCCAGAGGTGATGCCGACACTGTCCTCGTTTTAAAGTTCCATAAACAAATATTTTGCACAGGTTTATCTTGGTATTCGTCGGCTCACACATCTGCTTCGTTTTCTTTCCATTATCCAACACATTTTTGGATTTTTCTAGGGAATCACTGACTCCCGTCGATTTTGTGATTACCGCGGGGATTGCAGACCCTTCGGTTTTGGGTGATACACACCTTGTGGTTCAAGTGTCCTTCACAATACGACTTGCTATGATCATCATACAGATATCGAAAAAACACCCGTGACAATCCGTGGAAACGCCGGATTAAACTCCAGCAATAGCACGTACCCTAGCGAAGTCCTCCTCCGAGAGTGTTCATGACCATTGATCCTGACTTTTCCGCCGCACTTGAGGCCAATGAAATACAACTGGCGAAGGAAGTCGCCCAAAAGTTGGAGCTCTATGCGACCACAATGTGGGGACTCAACGAAAGTCTGAATTTGACGCGTCACACGAGCTGGGATCTTTTTGTTAGTCGAGATTTACGAGATTGTGTCCAACTCGCTCCCCTTCTCGGTACGGGTGAAGAAATTCTCGACCTGGGTAGCGGCAACGGTGTTCCTGGGATCCCACTTGCGATTTTGAGGCCAGACGTTGAGGTGTCTTTGGCTGAGTCGGTCGCAAAGCGTGCCTCAGCACTCAACGAGATCATCGCTGAATTGAATCTCCCGGTTCCCGTCTATGGGGCTCGTGGTGAGGATCTACTTGAGGATTTTCGCTTCACCACGATCGTTTCGCGTGCGGTAGGGAGTTTGGTTAAGTTTTGCCGGTGGGTGGAACCCCACTGGGAAAACGTTGATAGACTCTTGCTGATCAAGGGTCCTCGTTGGGTTGAGGAGCGGGGTGAAGCTCGACATTTTGGTTTGCTCAATGGACTGGATCTACGACGAGTCGCATCCTATCCGCTAGGTGATTCGGAGGAGGAAAGGGAGGGAGTGATTCTCCAGATTTCCCCACACGGGAGAGACATGGGGCAATATGAGTCCATGTCGCAGTAGGCTGACCGGGCGTCAGCGTGTTGTTCCGTTTGGCACGATTACGCCGTCTGATTTTGATGACGAACCTGAGCATCGATTTCCCGATTTGCCCCGCGAATTTCTTTCGACGAGTTACAATAGGCGGGATTAGCGGGATCTTGATGGCTCTAAATCGCCGGTTTATCAGATCTCGAGCAGCACTAGGCGATTCGTTTGATTTGCCTCATGCTAGAGCCGAAAACAGACGAACGAGCGTCGACCAGAGCGATTCCTCTTGGTGACAGTCATCGCTCCCCGCGATGCGATGGCTCCCCTCAATTCATCACTGAAATCCATTACTGAACAGTTCTTCCAAAGCGGTTAATCAAGCCAACGATGTCGGATTACAGCCTTACGCATCTCAAACAACTTGAAGCTGAAAGTATTCATATCATTCGCGAGGTAGTCGCAGAGTTCACGAAGCCAGTCATGCTTTACAGCATCGGAAAAGACTCTGCCGTCTTAGTTCATCTTGCGAGGAAAGCGTTTTACCCAGCGAAGCCACCCTTTCCCCTGCTACATGTGGATACCACTTGGAAATTTCGCGAGATGATCGAGTTTCGCGAAAATTACGCTCGCAAAGAGCTTGGACTTGAGCTTTTGGTTCACACTAACCATGAGGGTCTCAAGCACGATATTAAGCCATGGGAAGACAGTGAACGCCACACAGAATTGATGAAAACGGATGCTCTGAAAGCGGCATTGGATCATTATGAATTTGATGCAGCGTTCGGTGGTGCTCGACGCGATGAGGAGAAGAGTCGAGCCAAGGAAAGAGTGTTTAGTTTTCGCGATAAATCGCATCGATGGGATCCGAAAAATCAGCGTCCGGAGCTTTGGAACCTGTACAACGGTCGCGTCAATAAAGGTGAATCGATCCGGGTTTTTCCAATGAGCAATTGGACGGAGCTCGATGTTTGGCAATACATTCATTTGGAGAACATTCCAATTGTTCCGCTTTACTTGGCTGCCGAGCGGCCGGTGGTGAATCGTGATGGGGTTTTGCTGATGCGAGACGATGACCGGATGCCATTGCTTGAGGGCGAGAAAGAGGAAATCAAAATGGTTCGATTCCGAACCCTCGGCTGCTACCCGCTCTCCGGTGCAGTGGAAAGTGAGGCGACCACGTTACCCGAGGTGATCCAGGAAATGCTGCTCGCGAAAACAAGTGAGAGG
>JAYYHM010000391.1:0-3682 GCA_036148415.1 Planctomycetota bacterium | reverse complement strand
TCGGCAGCCGGGATTCGAAGGAGATGCATCCACGGAGCAATTTAAAGAGATGGATCCAACTCCAGAGCTCATGGATAAGAATCTCGAAGACATTGAGGAAGAGCAGGAGGGTGATCTCCGAGAGCGACGTCTCGAGGACATAGAAATTCGAATCAAACGTCGTGTTCCCGAGGCTTAATGGTCTCAGGGGGCGTTGCCTCTTTCTACAGTAAATTTCTTCACTAAACGATTTCTGATTGACAGCAGATTGCTTCAAGGCAGATCAGAGCCTCACGGCTTCGGTAATTCATAAACGGCGAAGGTCTGGTTTTGTTGTTCGCCCACTGGGTAGACCCTGACCAAGGGAAGGTGTTCACCGACAACGCGGCGGTCCACAATCATCCAGCGTGCACCATACTTTTCGCGAAATTTGCGCAGTTTAGGGTACTGAATGGTTACTCGAGTGTTACCGAGTCGTTGTGGATAGAGAGCTTGAAAACGTTCGTACCATTGAACAAGCGAAGCTGCGTCCTGTGGGACATCTTTCCAGTTGGCAACTTCAGCCCTTTCTGCATACCACTTGAAGGTTTGCTGATGTCTCGGCGTGATAAATACCTCTGAGGGCTCTGAAGAATATCTTGCCCAGCGGCAAACGGCTAGCCAATCCGCAAAGGCCTGCTGTTGTTGTGCTTGAGTTGCCGAGGGATCAAAGCCTAGTATCCGGTGAGTCACTGCCGGAGGGAGATTCAATTGGCTTTGGTTGATCGCCCGGTAGGAAAGCAGAGCCGCACTGATCAAGGTGATGGTGGCTGATAACCTAAACACTTCTGGACGTTTGGATAACCACAAGTGGGTGACCATTGTGGAAAAGAATAACGGTAGCATGGCGTCCGAGAGGCGGAACCAATAGAACCGTAGCAGTTTTGCGGAAAGGTTTGGTGACCATTCAATGGTCATACCGATGATTACGCCGACAACGCTCAACCCAAGGGCCGTGCCTGTATAGATCGCAAGAGGCGAATGCAGAACCCTTAGACGGGTTTGCTTCACCAAAAGGAGCGTGGACAAGATCAGAGCTCCGTGCCGAACGTACCAATGGAGTTGGAAGCTGGACGGGACCAAGTGGTGCGGGAGGCGATAAAAAGTATAAATCCTCGCCGCCTTTGCACTCACTTCTGGATTGACGTCTCTTTGCAACGCCAAGGCGGGAATGAGCCCAACGAGTGCGATCAGGCCACCGAGGAAGAGCTGCCAGCTCAGTAATCGATGCGCTACGTTGGCTTTTCGTTCGGTGACTAGCCACGCCACCATTGCAGCAACCACACTCCAGCCTCCCGTGAGGACATGAAATGCCGAAGCGCATCCTAGTAGGATCCACGTGTGTTGCCAGCGGCGTTTGACCATTTGTGCCAAAGCAAGGAGCACAAAGCCAAATGCAGGAACTTTTCCCTCAATGCCTCCGATGACCCATTCACCTGCGAGGTTGCCATGTTCGATCGCAGCCATCCAGACGATCGCCATTGGGATCGAGCAATAATCGCGCCGGAATAACGCATGAGCGAGTTGCGTGAGCCCGATTGCAATGAGGCCCCAACCCAGAAAACGCCCTATCCAAGCAGTGGTTTCAAGCGAGAAAAATTGGGTGAACCAGCCAATGGTGTAGTAGAAAGATACGTGTGCCTTGCCTGAGGAAACAAAGAGGTCGTTCTCGCACCAAGCAGGCTCCCAGTAACTCTTCGCTTTGACTAGGTAATGGGATTCATTCACCATCGGTGCCGGGTCACCAGCGAAGGCAAAGAAGATCATGACGATGCAGATAACCTCCCCAGCGCACCGCATCGCTGATCGCTTCGAAGGGGATCCACTGGGTGACTCCCATGTATCACGCAGCGGATCTAAATTTCCAGCAGCATGAGTTTGCGACGGTAGTGGATGGTGATCAGAAATTGGCTCGACCGTCCTGAGGATTGAAGTTGCTACTCTCCAGTCTTGAGCTTTCGAGAGCGAAATGGATTGCTGCTACCATGCTCGTGTGGCTCGCTCGCCCTTTCCAGGCAAGATCGAGGGCAGTGCCATGATCCACACTCGTCCTGATGATGGGTAGCCCGAGGGTGACATTGACCGCATCATCGAAGGATAAAGCTTTCAGTGGGATTAACCCTTGGTCATGGTACATGCAGACGTAGCAATCCGTCTCGTTTCGAACCCGCGGAGTGAAGGCAGTGTCTGGAGGGACCGGCCCGATGACTTGGATTCCGGATTCCTTGGCGCGATCAATCGCAGGGCGAATGACTTCATCTTCCTCTCCGTAGCTAAACTGTCCATTCTCGCCCGAGTGAGGATTGAGACCACAGACGGTAATGGAAGCTGGCCGCCCCAGTTTCCGGCACAGCGCTTTAGAGGCGTGAAGAATAGCATTCTCGATCACCTCGATACTCAGGGACTTGGGTACATCGGCAAGCGGGATGTGGATGGTGGCGAGGCAGCAAGAGATTTCGTCACTCGTCAACATCATGCAGAAATTAGAGGTTTGCGTGCGATCAGCTAATAACTCGGTGTGACCGGGATAAAGAATACCGGCTGCTTTCCATGCCTCTTTCTGTATCGGGCCGGTCACCATCGCGTCGACGGTCCCGTTCATTGCATGTTGAATTGCCAGTTCAACCGCTTGGAACGAGGCGAGGCCGGTTGCGGCAGAGAAAATACCGGGCTGGAATTGATTCGGTGTTAACTCACCCACATCCTCGATTTTGCAGGGGATTTCGATTCCGAGTGTTTCGCTGCACTGCTCGATCACCAACTTGGGGCCATAGAGAATAAGTTCCGTATCAGGTTGCCCTTCCAATTCCTGAGTGGCTTTAATCGCGACCTCCGTACCCACCCCGGCAACATCACCAACCGTGATGGCAATCCTTCTTGTAAGAATGGGCTGCGGCAGATTCATCTTTCCGTTTTTCTCAGCAGGCGTCATGATGGAGAATAGTGACTGCTTTGCTACCACTCTACATCGTTTTTTCAATTAGGCACGATCTAGATTCGCTCAAGCAATTGTTGATGGATTGCGGAATTCGACAGCCTCGACAGAGTTTTTAACTTTGTGAACGAGATTTGGGTTGTTTTTGTTATCCAAACTTCAGCCACCGCATCATATTTTCACAAAAATAAGGCTTTAGGGATAGCGGAATCATGACGGGAAGAAAGGGGCCTTACTTGATGATGCCTAGGAAGCTTTCAGTCGCTTCGGAGCATTCACTTTGTGTCCGCTCTTGGACGAACTCGGTATTTTTTATCTTTTTGATGGGATGCGTTTCGCTTACCGTCGGGACACGCGTTTGTGGATCCGACCAAGTAGTGGTTGTCTGCCCTCCCGAGTTTACCAACTCCCTCAATTCTTGGGTGAAGCTGCGGAAAGCACAAGGCTTCGAGGTGGTCGTGGTGCGTCCGGTGGCCGACGCGGGGGAGACCAAGAAGTTGGTGCGTCAAGCATTCTCGAATCTACAGGGATCTAACTCCTCAATTCCGAATCATTCACCAGTTGGTGATATCAGTGCGAAGCGTCCAGCCGACTCAAGTCGTTTCTTTTTGCTCTTGGGTGACACACCACCCCTAGGGGCGGTGTGTGATCTGACCAGAAATGTACCCACATTTTAACAAACCACCCGGGTGACAGCGAAGGGGGGGGAGACACCGACTCATCCGTCGG
>JAYYHM010000390.1:0-13150 GCA_036148415.1 Planctomycetota bacterium | reverse complement strand
AGGGTGGCCATCAAGGGTTCCACAAATTGGACCCATTTCTGGGGGCCACTGTCGTTGACTGCCCGCCCGAATTGCTGGAGCAATTGCGGGGTATGGATGCCACCACAGGCCCCGTCAGAATCGTTTGAACGTTTAAGTGGCACCAAGCCGGAGCAGTGTTGCGACTGCTCCCCTTGTTTTCACTTTTTCTTTCAGGAGTTTTGACCATGGATAACTATTACACCGACCCTCGTGTGCTGGCTGCGAACTCTGGCGGCATGTTCAAAAGCATTGACACCCAGCGCATGGTGGGAGTAGTAGAATACACCGACTGGGACGAAGACGACAACGAGATCGTCCATACCATCGACATGCCAATCTGTTGGGAGGTGTGCGATTTGTGCAACGGGAAAGGCTCCCACGTTAATCCAAGCATTGATTGCAATGGTTTATCGCGTGAAGATTTCCATGAAGACCCAGACTTCGCCGAGGCTTACTGGCGCGGCGATTATGACCAAGTCTGCAACTGCTGCGGTGGCCGAACCACGGTTCCGGTCGTCAATGATGGCTGCCTGAACGATGATCAGAAAAAACACCTCCAGCGGATCTGGGAACAGGCGCGGGAGGAGGCCGAGTATCAGCGGGAATGCGCGTGGGAACGCCGCATGGGTTGTTAATTCACACCACCACCACAGGAGAAACATCATGCACACACACGTTCAAACAGCAGTCAAAAACACCGCCGTCTTGAGAATCGTTTTTCGCGAGGATGACCACGGGGAAACTTGGTGCAGGTTCGCCATTCTCCCCCGCGAGTATGTCGAGAGTCGGAAAGCCCGTCTCCTGAGACAGTATGACTGGGATGGGGATGAATCGGAGATGATCGTCGCCGCTGATCTGGGGATCTTCCACCCCGAGGCTTATCGTGGCCCCGGTGCCCCATTCACTGAGAGGCCGTACATCTACCACGTTGGGAAGCGGTGGGTGGTGTTTGCCCAAAGTGGCGGATGGGATATCTAGAGGAGTGGCCCCGAATCCGGCAGGCAAAGCTTGCCGGTCTCGTGTTCACTTTATTACTTTTTCAGGAGTTTGTGTTATGGCTTTGGTTTGTTTTCGTGGTCGCAGAGAGGGTGAGGATCGCTCCGATTACAGGATCGAAGAAGAGTTCAAAATTGATCCGATACTCGATCTTCAAGGGTGGATACAGGAGGCCCGAGATCGTGGGTGGAAACCTAGCACACTGTTGGAGGTTGTAACGGTTGAGGTTCTCGAAGATGAGAATGGGGGTGGAAAATGAATGACATCACGGATGCAATCGATCGTCTAGCTGCAGAACATCTGGCTAAGATTGCGCAAAAATTCAGCGATCATGATTGCTGGTTGATCGCCCAGAATACCGATGACTCGCTCCCCCTCTACGTGATCGTAAAACACGCAAAGATCCGAGATGGCGAAGTGAGGTATTACGACATCCTGTCCGATAAGACTTGCCGCATGCCAGCCGGTGATTATCCTCGGTCAGTGGTGCAGCCGCTAGTCGAGTTGAAAGGCAATGGGGATATTATGCGGGCAACCTATCTGATAGCCGCGCACAAGTGCCTCTCGGACACGCTCACGTTATCCTCTCGGAAGATCGCTGAAGCCGAAGATGTGGAATGGGCGCGTGAAGAGTTCGCTCACTACGCCGAAGCCATGGGTCTCAAGTAGTTCGATTCATTTTTTCAAGGGAGATTTAGAAATGTTTGATCCTGAGTACAAACCGACATCGATCCATGTTTTGGATGTTGAGTCGCGAATCCGGGCCATTGAGAATGCGATGAGGCTCCGGGCTAAGTTGCGTCACATAGAGGAACTTGCCACCATTCTGATGGAGAGTGCGGAGGAGGATCAACTCCCCCGCAAGTGGACTGAAAATGTGGCTCATAACATCCGAGAGGATGTGTGGCACTGCCTCAAAACACTGGGAGAAATCGAGGTCGAGTGATTGCCAACGAGGGCCACGGGAGTGGCCCGACTTGATGCTCACTTACTCATTCAGGAGAAACGGATATGAGATTGAAAGTTGAACAGGTTTGGATTGAGTCGCGGTATACGCAAGTGCGAGGGGAGGACGGATTGTACGATGCCCACCAAGGCTACGGCATGGTCGCGAAGTGTGTGTCTGCCTGTGGGAAGTATCGGGAGATCCGCATGCACGATTTCACCGGTAGCGACGATCAGTTCTTGATGAAACTCAAAGCAAAAGTGGAACGCACCGGGGACATTCATCCGATGTGGTGGGATCTGGTCGAATCAGAGCCCATCGATGCTGTGTGGAAACCAGACTGGGCATCGCCGGAGTTTGCGTGGCGGGAGCGGAACGGGTTGCCACTCTAATCAGTTTGTCTTATGCTTATCTTTTCTTAGCCTTGGGAGGGCACACTATGTCAGAGCAAAAGCCTGTCAGTATCTACGTGGATGAGTCTCATCGCGTCGTCCGCATCGAAAACAACGATGAGGCCGAGGGCTATGCCTCGGTCAAACTCAATCCGGGGGAGCGGATCGACAAGTATTTGTGGGCCATCTTCGTCATGAACCCCCACCGATTCCAATTGATCACCGTTTAGGGGTGGGCACTGGGCCGGGCTCCCCGTTTGGGAGCCTGTCGCAGTTTCCATCCTTTTTTTACGGAGAGAGAGATCCATGAAGTATTTCAACGTCACAATCTACAGGCCCGGCGAGTACGACAAGATGATTCGTCGAGTTCCCGCTAGCATGATCTCACAGTGTGGTCACGGCCAAACATGGTTCGTTGACTCGGACGGGAATCGTCATGAGGTGGTCAAGATGCGTCAAGTCGCCGGGAGTGGCGCGGAACTCAGCGAGTTGGCGAGCAGTGTTTACGGGTCTGCAATGGGTTCGCGAGCAGCGGATCGATTAGAGCGTGGGATCAAGGAATTGATGTCCGCCTACATCGAAGAGCGTCGGATGCTGGGTTACACAGTCCGCGAGTCGGTCGATGATTTGCGCGACATGGTTGGGGAGTCACCGGAGTGGGTCGGGAGTGTGAGGGTAGAATCATGATTGACATCCAACGTAAGGTTAAGATTTCGGTTAAACTGAAACAGCGGCGCAGGCCGATTGAGATCACATATCTGTCCCGTCATGGTCTTCTGGCATCGATCAGGCAAGAGGTCAACATGAAGGTGGCAGCAAAGTGGAAGTTTTCAGATATTGATTCAATTCAATGGGAGGTTGTGGGATGATTGCGTGGGAAGGTACGTGCCGAGGGGCAGAAATGGCATGGCAGGCAGGTGAGGAGCCGCAGCCAGAGTGGACAATTGAAGAGATGATCGAGCTACACGATGCAGTACCAGCGTTCGACGATCCGTTTGACTATGAGGAGGCGTTGGACGATTGCGTTCGGCAACTCGTCGAGAAGTACGGTGAACTCTGGGAGGAAGCGATTATCGCAGACTGGGAGTATCTATTCGATAGGCAGGGCGGGCGATGAACAGACCGCAGTACGAAACCTCAAGGGATCGTGTCAACGAGACACGCATCGCAGACACTCTGGAGCAGGTCTGGCAAGTGAGGCTCCACAAACTGCCTCACCATCAGCACATTGATTGTGCGGTGGTGGGGCATGACGGTCATGTGAAGGGTCTGGTCGAAATCAAGGCAAGGAAGTTTGCTTGGGGAGACTACCCGGATGTGATGCTGTCTGCTAGCAAGATTGCGAAGGCCAAGGAATTTCTTGAGTGTTTCAATCTGAACACGGCGTTCGTTGTAGCTGATCGAACGTTTGACATTCGGTTTGTCCTGATCGGGACGGGGGATTTCGTCTGCAACTTCGGGGGCAGAACCCGGAACCCAAGAGACCGTGACGATTCTGAATTGATCGTCAACATACCGTTGGATCAGTTCATGCCGGTCACCAAAGATTCATCGCAATTGATTAACAAGGATTGAATACTCTAGTTGTTGTACATAATCATCACTAACTTGATAAGGATTTGACACATGGAAGAGGGCGAGCGAAAGCAGTTGGCCGAGAGGCTGCACGAGTACAGTAACTTTCCGGGCATCCCAGACAGGATTCAGACTGACTTGATCGCAGCATCGGTCCTGATTAATTCAGGTTCCGTGGCAGGCGAGCCGGAAAAAAAAGAGGAGCAGTCCTCAAGTTTTGAAATGGAAGAACCGATATCAAAAAAGTACATGGGGGCGAACGAATTCGACGCCATTGGTTATGCAAAAGAAATCCTTCAACGATATGGAAACAAAAAATAGTTGACCGGTATTGAAAACACTCAACGCACTAGGTAGTATTGGATGCGTTGGTTGTCTGTCTCGGCCAACACCACCACACTCTAGCCTCGGGAGGGCAAAAGACACGGCCAAGGTTTCAGGCTAAAACGAACCACTCTGAAAACCTAAGCACGTTTCCAAACTGCTTTTCTTTCCACCACTTTTTTCACAAGGAAAATTCAGATGACAGTTTTGCCAGCACAGTTCGAAGCACAGTTTGAGAAGTTCCCAAAGCAGATCATTAAACGACAACTGTTCGGCCCATCCGGGGAAGAGACCGGGGTGTTTGGTTTGTTTGATGAGAAGGGAAATTTTATCGGTCGCAGCAGTGTTACCGATAGGTATATCCCACATCAGTTCGGCGAACACGTTCGTCCGATCATCAAGAGCGTGTTGGGTCTGCCGGGGTTTGAGGATGCAACGCTTAGAGCGGAATGGAAAGAGGGTCATTACATCCAGATAAAACCCAGCGATGATTACCGTCGTGAGATTTTCAAGGGCGACACGGTCTGGCCTCAACTTGATCTGTGGTTTGGTCTCGGCGGACTGCCTGCTCGCGGTCGTCTGCCAATGAACCGCGATGCGTGTGACAATCTGGAGATGCCTCGCAAGAGCAGTGAAATTAATTTCTCGATTAAGCACACCAAGAGTCTGCAGGCTCGGGTCTCTAGGATTCAGGACCAGTTCTATACCATTGTCTCAAACTGGGATTCTGTGGTTGAACACTGTAGGGAGATGCATGCCAAACGCATCAACCTGAAAGACCTGCTCGCGGAGATGTTCCCCGAACCGAACGGTGATTCTAAACGGGCCACCACTAATCACAACGACAAGATCAACGCGATCTGGGCACGTATTACTCGCGAGTCATATAAGCTTAATCTTGAGACTCCAAGCTTGGCGACGAACCCTTACACCACCGGATGGATGGCATACAACGCAATCCAAGGCTATCGCCAGCACACTGCCAGTCGTAAGGGCGAGCGTGGTATGAGCAGAGAGCGTAAAGCTTTCGAGCGTTCAGTGAGCGTTCTCGATGACTCTATCGTCCAGCGTGCGGAGTCTCTCATTCTCTCAATGTAGTGGCACCATTTGTCGGACACTCCTGAAGAGGGTGGTTGTCGTCTCGGGCTTGTTGCTCGCTGGTGGCAGTCACCTTTCAAATGTCCGCATGGCAGATCGGGTAACAGTTCGCCGTTACCTGAGTGGTCGCCACTTGCCATCGTCCGACTGTGGTGGTTCGGACGGTGGCTTCTGATGATCACTTAAACTTGGGAGGGTGCATATGAAAAAGTTGTATGAGCTACCGAAAGGTGCAACGTTCCTTTACGGAGGGGTCTACTGGAGGGTTGGGAGATGGCAGGCAGACCATCGGTTTTGCAGGCCAGTGTACGAGCCCGGCAGTGAATCCGACATTGCGTTTCACATTGATACGGACGTTCAGGTTTTTGAATTCTAAGGAGAGAGACATGACTGAGTTTGAGAGAAAGAAAGCAATTGCGTTAATGATCTTAGCACTGCTGGGTGGTTTCATTTTTTTTTGCTCTTAGTCGCAGAGAAGGTAGAGGGTGAGCGCATGAATGGTCAGCAAAGGCTTGCGATGGGCATGCTACTGTCAATTCCAGCGTGGATTGCATTGATTTTTTATGTATCGAAATGGATAGCGGAGTAACTGACATGCTAGTAATCACAAGACGTTATGACGAGACCGCAGTGATTGAGATTGGTGGCAAGACACTTGAAGTCACCATCGTGAAGATCCCCAAAAAGGATAGCGTTCGAATTTGTTTCGACGGTCCAAGGGATTTTCAGATCAAGCGGAAGGAACTGTTGGAAAAGGAAATTGAAAAAAGAGAACTACCTTTTTAAAGGGGGGGGAACACCCATGGGAATAAATGGTCCGCAGATGAGCAAGGTCGATTACATGTTGATTGACCAAGTGGAGCAGATAACGAAGGACATCGACCTCTTAAAAAAGGCAGTGTCGGATTCAAAAAAGACCGGAGAGATCCTAGCCGTCGTGAAATCCCTGTACGCACAGTTGAATTTAGTAGCTCCTAGTTGGATCTATTATCACTACGGCTGGATGGTTTTAAAAATAGCTTCGACAGCCTGCTGCATAATCGAGCAGGCCATAACAGATGTAAACAAACCTAAGCATAAAAAACTGAAGCAGCAGCAGGTATTGCTGGCAAACCTGTATTTTGATGTTGAACCCAATTGTAAGACGCACGAGCGAACGCAAGGTCACGACGGCGCGCATAGGTTGTCTCAGGATAGGTTTGAGTTTTTCGGCAGGGGGTGAATAAGCAATGGCAATTATTAAAAAGAACACGAGGGGTGAGTACATCCTCGGTAGAGTTGAGATTCGAATCAGGCCGGACGATGTGATTGATTACATCCGCATGAGGTTGTCGAGCGATCCTCATCGACCGATGCCTAAGACGTTAGACAAGCTGATGTATGAATATCGGAAGGACATCATCTTCTACGGAAAAGAGTACGTTCGGAGATACCGTTCAGTGTCGAAGAAGATCGAAGAAGATCACATGATCAAAAGTATGAAGCTTGCAAGGAAGTATTTCTCAAACGCAAAGATTGAAGGAGGTTGATCGTGAGGGTGATCAGGGACGGTGATATCACTGAGAGAGACATGTATGTCATAGGTTATGACCACTTGGGTCTGCCGCTGTTCCAACCGCTGGTTGAATACTATGTGGACCAGTTGCTTAAACAGCCTGTGGGAACAATCAGTAAAAAGCAGGAGGGCATTATCGACATCTGGATTAAGACAAGGGCGGCAAAGATAAAGCGTGCATACGATATTCACGCTGACCTTGCCGAGAAAGACAACAAGCCAAGGCGACATCAAAGTCTTGGATGGAGTAAACGTTGATGATAGATAGGATTTACTTTGATATTGAAACGGGACCACAACCGTATCGTGTGATCGAAAAGATCATTGACTACCAAGAGGACGCAGAGCCAAAGCTTGGCAATGCAAAGAAACCAGAAACGATTGCAAGGAAGGTCAAGGAATGGGAGGAGAGCAAAGGCAAGAGAAGGCATCAGCATTATGGAAAGGTGTATTCGCGAGCCGCTCTGAATCCATTGATTGGCAGGGTAGTCGGGGTCGGTTATTTCCGCGAAAGCTACGGAGATGCAATAGTAAAGATCGACCTCGAAAACGAGACGAGTCTGGTGGAGAGCCTTGTCAAGGAGATGGGTGATGTGTTTAGGCGGGGGGGGATGATCATCTCTTATAATGGAGATTCTTTTGATCTTCCTTTCCTAGTGAACCGGGCCGCAATACTGGGCATCAACATTGATGGCATTGTGGGGACAGAGGTCTTTAATGATTTCGGTAAGACCCCAGCCGCATTCGTTGACCTAGCGAAGGTCTGGCTCCGGCATGGCAGTGGGTATAGTCGAAGTTTCGACATGCCCAAGTTTGAAGAGTTGTGTTCAGCGTTCGACATCCCCGCAAAAACTTGTGGCTTTAGAGGGGACAAGTTTTATCAAGTTGCAAGAGAGGATGAGGTTCTCGCAAGGGATTATCTCCTCGAAGATGTACAGGCATTGCGAGAACTCGCAGGCAAACTTTTACCGAAGATTTGAGAGGGAAAGCTATGTATCGTGGAGTACAGGAAGACGAAATGCAAACGAACCTACGATGGTGGAATGCTTTAAAAGATCCTGATCCTGAGTTTGTGAAACGGATTCCGGGCGGGGCAAAGTTATCCAGCATCGACCCCATGCATCGAGTCGAAGTCATGACTCATGTGTTTGGTCCGATTGGCGTTGGCTGGGGGCTAGAGATTGATCCGTACCGAAGGGAAGACATCGGGTCAAAGTGTATCGTGTTTGTGAGGGCAAGGGCTTGGTTCAAAGATCCAGAGTCTGGTGACATTGGCTACACAGCATGGCACACGGGTGGCACTGAGTTCTCCGGTCGTGGCGATGATGATGCAGTCAAGTCGGCGGAGACAGATGCCGTTGGCAAAAGCTTGAGCTACCTTGGTGTCGCAGCATCGGTTTATCTTGGCAAGCACGATGGCGATAAGTATCAGAATCGCCAGCCCGCTGCCAGCAAGCCAAGGCCAGCATCACCCAAGCCTAAGCCGAAGCCAGAGGCGAAGACTGAAAGCTGGGTGGATGAGCAGCTTGCTGCTGTGGAAGCAAACGACCCCGGTGGGTATGTCATCAACTTTGGCAAACACAAAGGGATGAGCATCGCTGAGATTCACGATAGCAACCGTGGTTACATCGAGTACCTAATGAAAGGCTGGAGCAGTGAGCCACCTCGTGGTAAAGCTTCAGCGGAAGCGTATCAAATGACACTTGCGTACCTCGCAGAGGCAGACGTAGCCATGCTGGAAAAGTATGCGGGGAAAGACCCGGTGGAGGGATCGCCTTGGTAGATCTATTAGACCGACAGACAAAGCAGTTGCTTTACCGTAGTGGCAGATCGGTAGGGGAAACCTACCGTCTGCTTGGCGACATACTCAGCAAGGATAAGCATGAACTTGATGACGATAAGAGGGAGGTCTTAGAAAAGTGTCGTACATACCTGCAATCTTCAATGGATGCTCTGGAGTCACTGAAGAAACTCTGAAGCGTTACTTGGGCGTAGAAGAACCGTGGCCGTGGCAGAGTCGGGCATTGGAAATGTCCATTGACCTAGCCAATGACCATGGCAGCAAGACCGTGATCACCGCTCCGACTGGGGCAGGTAAGTCAATCATCTTCCTCGGATTATGCCGGTGGGCCATAGAGAATGACAAGAAGGTTGCGATCTATTGCTGTAGGAATCTTCTAGTTCAACAGTTGATTACAGGTATGCAGAAGGGCAAGCTGGACTTTGGTGTACGGGCAGCGCAGTTCCGCAAGTATCGCAAAGCCAACGCCAACGTTCAGCTATGCTCTCTTGATACGGTCTACTCTAGTTTTAAAAAGGATCTGCACGATTTACCTAAAGCAGACATTGTGATCGTAGATGAAGCTCATCAGCAAAAGCAGACGAAAGCCTGTCAGGTCTTCGAGAAGCACGTTGAGAGGGGCGCAAGCCTGATTGGGTTTACTGCTACGCCAGTGGACTAGTCGCACATCTACGACCGTCTGGAGGCCGACTGCGTCAAATCTGACATGCGCAGTAAGTCTTTAGATTATCCGGCCCATGTGCCTGCTTTGATTTACGGGTGCCCAGAGATGGACACAAGCAAGCTTAAGCCGCTTAAGACGGGTGAGTTCTCCAGCCGCCAAGTGATCAAGGAGGTGTGGACCCCACAGATTTTCGGACACATTGTCGAACACTATAAAAAGCTCAACCCCAAGCAGAAGCCAGCGTTGTTGTTTGCTCCGGGGGTGAAAGAATCAAAGTGGCTTTGTGATATGCTCAATCGCCATGATATCCCAGCCGCTCACATTGATGGCAGTGATGTCTACATTGACGGCGAGGAGTTCAGGAGCGACCCGGAGAAGAGGGAGGAGGTGATCGACAGACTAAAGTCGGGAGACATTAAGGTAATCTGCAATCGGTTTGTCATGCGTGAGGGAATCGATATTCCTGAGTTGTATCACATCATACTGGCAACACCGATTGGGTCGTTGGCGAGCTACGTTCAGGTTGTGGGTCGTGTCTTACGAAACCACCCAAGCATTAGCAAGGTTGTCATTCAGGATCATGCAGGAAACTTCTGGCGGCATGGAAGTCCGAACGCAGATCGAGATTGGTCAGAGTTTTTCCATATGACCAGCAGTCAGGCAAGCGAGTCTAGGAAGAAAGAGATTCAGAAGGGGGAGGTGGAGAATCCGATAGTCTGCCCCAAGTGCATGATGGTCAGACAATCAGGATTTAAATGTCCTAGTTGTGGCTATACGCACACGAGCAACAGGCGAATGATCATCCAGCGTAACGGTCAATTGATATCGTTGGACGGGCCACCAATTCAAAAGACAAAGGTCGAGCGAAGACCCGATAGCGAGAGGCACTGGCTCAGGTGTTATTACAGATGCCGTAGTTCAGGTCGAACGTTCAATCAGGCGTATGCCCTGTTCGTCAATGAGCAAGGATACCATCCACCAAGAAACCTGCGCATGATGCCACTGAGTGACATCGATTGGTACGAGCGGTGCGAGCGTGTTGACTCGAATGATCTCAGGTGATCACCGCATGTTCTGGGGAAGGAACAGTTGTTTGGCCGTGTTGCAGATGACAGGCTTCTGGATATTGGAGAAGATGCCTTGGGCTATGACTGGGTTTGATTCGATCATCCCGTCATAGCCTTTCTCTTTCATAACGCTAGACTTCCATTCGATGATGTCATTCTTTTCTCGCTCTGCCTTGTCTTTCCATGGTGCCATGTGCAGGTTTCCTACAATGATGCCATGGCTTTCCAGCCACTTAATCGTAGGCTCACGGTACTTCTCAAGTCGTGCTGTGATAATGTTGACTGGGTACTTGTGGGGTCTGATCGATGTTGCAGGCATATCCTTCATTGCCTTTAGGTACCGCTTGCCATCATCGTCGTCAGGTTCGGTGAAGTCTCTGCACAGAGTGCCATCCATATCAAAGGCATAGTTCTCAATGAACTCTGTGTTTGCATAGTTCCACTCAAAGAAGTGGTAGCTTTGCAGGATCGAGAAATGATCGAGTACCTTGTGGCCTCCGGGTCTCGATATGATTGCAACCTTGTGGATTTTAGACTCTGGGAAGTTGCTTTTAACTATGCTTTCCGCTTCCTTGATTGACTCACCACTCCACACTGAATCGTCAACTAGGACAATCTCAGTACCGACTCTTTGATTGGCCCTGCGTCCCGACCCTACGTTCTTGATAGTCTTATTGTAGATGTCAATCGAAAGAAGACTGCAATGATTGTAGGTGGCAATGATTGAGGCTGGGATCATTCCACTTCGAGCTAGACCGATGACCATGCACTGGGTTGGCAGTTCACTCGCAAGCTGGATGCTAAGAGTTGCCAGTAACTCTGTGGTGATGTAAGAGGTGGGCATTGTTGATGGAAACGCAGAGTTCAGTTTGCTCTGCCTGCTCTTGCATGGGGTGCATTGTTTTATCTTGCCACCAGATGCGACATCGATTACTTTCTTTACCGTGTCACCAAGGCCACGAGAAGGTCGGCACTTATGTCCAATCCCCTGCTCTCCCGGATCAGGAACATTAGGAAACACAACGAGACACTTTGGACATTGCCAATCAATTCTTTTAGGACTCATGACATGTTTAAGGTAAGGCGTGCTTGAGCAGAAGAAAAGTCAACAGGAAGACCGCAGAAAGACTGATACTGAAAGCAGTAAGGATTCCCATCGATGTCAGGAAGGTCTGGTTTTGTGTAGTTGCAGTTGTAGGGAGTATCTCCGCCGGGTGTTCCGAAGGAAGGGCACAGTGGAATGGTGATGTCGATATTAGTACACAACGCAGTCCCGTCATACGGTTGAATTCCTCCAAAACTAAGAAGATTGTAGGAAGGCTCAAAACCACCGAAGGGAACACATGTTTCAATTGGGGTATCGCAAGGCTCACGGTTACTGCTACTAAACCTGCCTTTGTCTGCGTTGGCAACAATAAAGCTAATCTGGTATTCGACTTCTGAATTTGCTTTGTCGGAATTGTTGCAACGGAAGTGTACGGTGTACCAGATGACAAGCCAGCAATACGGTCCTGTGTGGTATGTTCCTGAAAAAGGAACTTCTTTTAAATAATCACACAAATCAAAACACCTGCATTCCCAGCCATTTAAGATTTTGTTTTGGCTAAAGTTGCTTACCGCAGCGGGGATTGAATTAACCCCAATGTCTATGTCTACAGGACAGTCACTCCCACCACTCGCTCCCTTGTGCAGGCCACCGGGGGGGCATTGCATCCCACAATAGTCTGATGCGTGAGTTGGGGTATAGCTGGCATTGCCCGCGATCAAAGTGTCTTTGCATTGGTGAGGGTAGATTTCTATGCCGATAGGCTCGTCAAATGTGTGAACTAATGTTCTGTTCAAATGAGTCGAAACATCGCAACTGTAATTATTGGTGAATCCTGTAACCTCGGCAGTCACAGTCATCCCGGTAAAAGAGCCGTAATCGCAACAAACGCAATTACTTATCGTATTGTAACCATCGCAGCAACATTGGTTGGACATCTTATACCACGCAACTAATGTTTGAGATTATCAGGCGATGTCCCGTTGGCTCTCTGACAGCAAAACAAAGGAGATTCTGATAGTCAGAAGCGGTTGCTGGTAGCTCTGTAAGATGCAAAGGAAATACCCATTCAGAATAAGAGCTTATAAGCTTTGTAGAGTTTTCTCTGAAAACCTTACTGTATTCATCCCCAGAAAAAGCGAACGGATAATTGGTAGTGACTGTATTTGTATTGTCGTAATAGTCTTCACCGACAGCTATCACGTCGTAACCGTAATCAAGAACGCTGTTTTGCAGACGATTGATTGCTGTTGCTTCATCGGTCTGCCCCAACCCAGTTGCTTTATCGTAAAAGAACTGGAACGCTTGATTCGACCACATGATTGGAAGCGACGTTGGAAATATATCAGTATTCATGGGAACGATGTCTACTTCCAACATGCTGTATTTTGCGTGGTCCTTCTCTTCTCTGGTGGGTAGGTCTACTGGATCAAAACCCGGTGCGACCATGTACTGGCGATTGCCATCACTGCCACTGTCAGACTCCTGCTCTTCACCAAAAGCAATCATCGTCTTGGGGTTTAATGCGTAGTTGTCAAACCTGAAATAAAGTGTCTCAGGGAACCTGTTGGTTCGTATGCAAAAGTCTCTTAAGTTTCTTTTCCACCTGTTGTTAGTAATGTTAAACGCAACCTGAGCAGTAATTGGTTTTTTTCTAATTGACCTA
>JAYYHM010000389.1:0-2958 GCA_036148415.1 Planctomycetota bacterium | reverse complement strand
ATTTCCGTCTTGCGCAAACAGATCGCGTTGTGATGAGCGTTTCTCCGACTTGCATTGGAGAACTTCCTCCAGCCAAATTAAAGGCAACAGACATCCACGCAGGCGACAAACGGGTAGATCTTGTATCCACTCTACTTGCGTGTTGCTGCCGACCGTCACGACTTCAGAGAAGGTCGCTTGGGGGATGGCAAAGAATTGCTCGCTAACTCGAATAATTACAGCAGGAACAATTGCGAGGGTAAGTGGAAGTCGTATGAAAAACTTCGTTCCCTGTCCCAAAATGCTGGTGAGCTGGACCGAGCCACCGATCCGTTCGACATGATTGCGGACCACGTCCATCCCGACACCACGTCCTGAGATTGAAGAGACCTGTTCCGCGGTCGAAAAACCAGCTTCAAAGATAATCTGCAAAATCTCATTGACGCCAGCTCGACTCGCAGAATCTGCGGATATCAAACCGTTTGCAATCGCTTTGTTTCGGATCTTTTCTGGATCGATGCCCGCTCCATCATCCGACACCTCAATAACGAATTGCCCGCTCTCATGCTTGGCGTGCAGTGTCAACACGCCTTCAACGGCTTTGCCGCTTTTCTCTCGCTCAACGGGTGACTCAATACCGTGGTCAACACAATTCCGAATGAGGTGAGTCAAGGGATCTTTAATCGATTCAAGTAGTGACCGATCCAGCTCAGTGTCTTGCCCCTTGAGCTCCAACTTTACTTGTTTCCCGCACTCAGCAGCTAGATCTCGAACAATGCGTTTATAACGTGTCCAGATCCCACCAATCGGCTGCATTCGTGTACGCGTTACCCGCTCCTGTATTTCGCTCGTCACTTGACTGACTCGATTTGCGATTCGAGATAACTTTGGATCTAGCAAATCATCGCTGCAACGATTCAGAGTATTCCGAGCAAGAACGAGTTCCCCCGCGAAGTCCATAAGTTCATCGAGTAAAGTCACGTCGACGCGAATACTAGACTGTTCGCTTGAACTCTGGAGTTTTGTCTCTGTGGCAGACGGCACCGGCGATGAGCTTAGATCGCTAACTGCCTCGGACAATTTCGACAAAGGAGGTAGCTCTCCCAAACTAGCCTCATCGGGACCACCAAGCGGAGGCGTCCCTGAACGCTTGATGCCATCGGCCGGCTCACCCAACTCTTTCTCATGGGGAGTTTCCACGCTTAACGATGTTTCGGCCGAATCCTTATCCTGCTTTTCAACCGAACGTATCTGAGCTTGGTTGTCGATCAAATGCGGATCAACGGTAGTATCAGCTTGAGCACCTTTCGAGCCTTCGGGGTCGGATTCGGCGAGGGCGACCAGGCGATTGAGCAATTCGCCATAATCTTTTTCACCCTCCAATTGCGTTTGCTCGACGCAGACAAGAATTTCGCGGATCGCATCGGACATCGCCAGAAGTCCGGTAGCAATTTCTCCAGTGAACTCAATCTCACCGTCACGCAGTTTACCGAGAAGTGATTCTCCCTCGTGAGCGAGCGAGCCTATTTTCGCATAACCGAAAAAGCCACTTGATCCCTTCACCGTGTGGATATTTCTGAACACGCTTTTTAACTTTTCTTCATCGCGCGGATTCTCCTCCAGAGCGACCAGATCCTGATCAAATTGATCGAGGTTCTCATCACACTCTTCGAGAAAATCACCAATGAACTCGTCGTGCTCACCCATCACTATAAGTCGGAGGAACGTCCTTTTTTTGCTTCGAAAAAGTCGACGGACGGAAAATCCGCCGCGGTACGAGAGATACGAGAGAATCGCATCTTAGTGTGATTGAATACGTCAATCCGCTATCATCGGAGCAACTGGGTACCCCGAGCGCGCAATACAACATCAAGCACCCAATACTCTGCGCCACAAAGTGACCTCAGCGGGCGACTGACCCTAAGGACTGCGAAAGCTGTTCTATTTGCAGTGCCGATAAAGCAAGATAGGTGAATTGGTGAGGCGGTTCCGAAGAAATCGCTTGTAGCGGCAGTGATCAGGATTTCGGATAGCGGTTCCCAGACCACTAAAGATTGTGAAAAGCAACAAGATCAACGCAAGATTTGACCAGCCTTGCCACCCCCTCTCTTCGGTTCCACGTAGGGCCAAGTTTTCAAACAGATGGAAATCATCTGGCCGCCAAGGTCATCACCGCGCAGCTTTATATTTTCTAATGGAGATCTCTCAACCCGATAGGTCCTTAGCCTGCCAAAGCCCAAGAGCCGGGTTTTGGAGGAAATAGAATTCTTCTCCGTCCGAATCTACATGCCATCCATCGGACAGACTACGGATATCGTATTTCTTTAATAGCTGCTTTAAGTTCCCCGCACTGTAATTAACAGACTCAATTTCTTCACGGGACAGATGCCCAGCAGCGTAGACCACTTCAAAACGATTTTCGTGAGAGCCATGCACTAGATGTGCAGCCGCAGAGGGATTCGCTGCTAGATCTTCATTCTCCCGGACTAAATCCAAAATCTCTGCTTTTGTTCGGTAACCATATTTACGAATTAGCCGATCAATTTCGGGATCCTCGCCAAATTCTTCTACTGCCGGAGCGAGAACGGTTAGACGTCCCCCATCGGCTATCGCTAAGCGGCTGCGATAAATTGCCTTATTGCCCAACCAAGTGCTTTTAAACTCTGAAGGATCTAAGTAGGCAACCACGTGTTTCGGGGCACGGTCGAGATCGGTGATGTTCACTTGCTTAGCGAGTTCGGCCGCATCGAAAAATGTCTGATGATCATCACCGATGTAAAGTCCGCGGGTGTGCAAGGTTCCATCCGGCATCTGCTGGATCACGGTGAGCGCATAAAGTAATGGCATCTCACTGCAAAACTGCTCCTGTGCGTAATTGAGAATTTGTCTCAACGGAGTATTGGCTTTACCCAGGGTCTGCTCTATCCCATAGACAGCGCTAAGAAAGTGACTCTCGTTGATTCCTTCCTGTCCGCCAGT
>JAYYHM010000388.1:0-2624 GCA_036148415.1 Planctomycetota bacterium | reverse complement strand
TGAAGCTTCAGTAAAGCAATATGCGATGTCCTTTCATCGCGGGCATTCAATACGCAGCAAGCAGTGGCACTATATGAAGTATCAGGATGGGAGTCGGGAGCTCTATGATGTGGTGAAGGATCCAGGAGAATTTGATAACCTTGCCATCGACGATGAATCGAGTGCCTTGGTATCGCGTCTTGATGAAGATCTGTCGGGGCTCTTGAAAGAATATGAGCTGACAGTCGACAATGACCGCGAGCGGAAAAAAGGCACACGGGACGCGAGGTAGCCAATCGTCGTCGCAAACTTCATTAGCTTGGATGGATAGATCATGACTGAGCGGCCCGCCGGAGAAGTTCTCTACCGTAATCAAGGACGAGTGGTGGTGGTGACGGGTGCGTCGGGGGGAATTGGTAACGCCATTGCCATCGCCTTCGCGAAATCCGGGGCACAGGTGATCTCGCTTGACGTCATTCCGACAGAGCAGGCCGGTGCGGACATCGCTTTTATTCGCTGTGATGTGAGCGACCCCGAGGATTGTAAAAGAGCGTTTCAGCAGGTCATCGAGAGTTTTGGTTACGTCGACGTGCTTGTGAATAATGCTGCGATCCAGCCCACTGAAAGTTATCACCCCATCCATGAGGTCGATGAGGAGGTGATTGAACGCATGACTTCGGTGAATCTGCTGGGTTACCTCAGGATGGCTCGTTTGGCTCTCCCCGTCATGTTGGAGCAAAAGGCTGGCGTGATTGTCAATATCGCGAGCGGTCAAGCGCATCGCACGGCGAGGGAGGTGGGAATATACGGTCCCATCAAAAGTGCCAACCTGATGCAGACTCGCCAATGGGCTGTTGAGTATGCGAGGCAAGGGGTGAGAGTCGTTTCCGTTTCGCCAGGTGCGATTGATACACCCATGGTGCGCGCCACACTTGCGGCACAAGGTGGCGAAGAGGCGTTAGCCAACCGTCATCCGTTGGGAAGGTTGGGCAAGGCCGATGAAGTGGCCAACGCTGTGCTCTGGCTGGCCAGTCAGGATGCGGCCTTCATCACTGGCACCGATTTGGAGGTCGATGGCGGTCTAGGCGCTTTCGGTGCATTTGCAGAACCTTATTAGGTTTTGCGTATCAAGATTTGCTGAATCGTACTGGCAAGTTTTCCGAAGCGAACCAAGTTTTCGGAGAAGTGCTGCAGGGTGTGCAGCCGAGTGGGCTCTTGAACGGAATCAGATTTAGGGATTTGTCGGAGGGAGGTAGGTGTCATGCTGGTGACGTACGATCGTTCCTTCCACGAGATAAATGACATCTTCTGAGATATTGGTTGCCAAGTCAGCAATGCGTTCTAGGTGTCTCGATGCACTGAAGCAGTGAAGAGCTGGGTCAACATTGTCAGGGGAGTCACGCATGCTGTCTTTGAAGTTTTGAATCACTTTTCGATTCAAGGCGTCCATTCGATCATCTTCCTGTATGACCAAACCCGCTTTTTGAGCATCACTCTCAACAAATGAATCTAATGCGTCGCGAACCATTTTCGTTGAGATCAGAACCATTTCCTGAATCTCTTCGGGAACCGGATAGAGTGGGGACATTTCCAGCGATTTTGCCCTCTCCGCGATGTTGCAGGCGAGGTCTGCCATCCGCTCCAAGTCGTTGTTGATTTTGACAACGGTGATCAGCCAACGCATGTCGGTTGCGACGGGTTGGTGGAGAGCGAGTAATTTCAGGCACTCCTCCTCGATGGAGAGATCCGCTTGGTCCACCTTCTCATCCCCTGCGATCACCTGATCGGCCAGCACCGTGCTACGTTCCATAAGCGACCGAACAGAAAGCTGTATCATCTGTTCGACCGTTCCGAATTGATCGACCAACGCGCTGCGCAGACGCTGCAATTCTCTATCGAGATGTTTGGTCATAACGATTACTTTCAGGAGGGTGCTTTATAAAGATGAGGTAGATTTGCTTCGAAGTTTAACCGAAGCGGCCACGCACATAGTCCTCGGTCTTCTGTGAATCAGGTTTGGTGAAGATTTTTTCCGTTGTATCAAATTCGATCACACGGCCTTCGAAAAAGAATGCCGTCTTGTCACTACATCTTGAGGCTTGCTGCATGTTGTGGGTGACGATGACGATCGTATATTGATCTCTCAGCTCATCGATCAGATCTTCGATTGCCAGCGTGCTGGCAGGATCCAGTGCACTACACGGTTCATCCATGAGCAACACTTCCGGGCCGGTTGCAATGGCACGTGCAATGCAAAGCCTCTGTTGTTGACCGCCGGATAAACCGAGAGCAGGTGCGTTCAATCGATCCTTTACCTCGTTCCAGACGGCGGCTTTCCTTAACGCCCATTCGACAAGGTCGGATAGCTCGCTTTTCTCCAGTCGCATGTGTAGACGTGGCCCGAAGGCTACATTTTCGAAAATCGATTTCGGAAAAGGATTCGCTTTTTGGAAAACAATTCCAACTCGGCGTCTCAGGTCAACAACGTCCGTAGAGGAGTCAAGGAGATCCATGTCACCCAAGCTGAGATTCCCCGTCGCTCTCGCGGTGTGGATGGTGTCATTCATCCGATTGAACCAGCGGAGAAGTGTGCTTTTGCCGCAGCCACTGGGGCCGATAAAAGCAGTCACCTGCTTCTTCGGAAT
>JAYYHM010000387.1:0-2793 GCA_036148415.1 Planctomycetota bacterium | reverse complement strand
CTGGAATCTGTGGTTAGGTCCGGCTCCCGAGCGACCCTATGCAGCGGGCCGTTATCATCCAGCTCAATGGCGTCGTTGGTGGGATTTTGGTCAGGGAACGCTAGGAGACATGGGATGCCATTATATGGATCTTCCATTTTGGGCACTCGAATTAAAGCATCCTATCAGCTGTGAAGCGTTTTCCAATGACGAAAGAGTGCATCCTGAAACCTGTCCCCTTGGGTTGACGGTCAAATACAAGTACCCCGAACGTGGAACCATGCCGGCGTGTGATTTGACTTGGTACGATGGGAACATGACTCCACGTGAAGTTGCTGGTGAACGTGTGCCCGGCAGCGGCGTGATGTTCGTGGGAACCGAGGGAAAGATGTTCGCTGACTATTCGAAGTACAGACTCTTTCCTTCGGACAAGTACCAGAAATTCACCCCACCCAAGCAATCGATACCCGATTCCATCGGGCATCATGCGGAGTGGATTAAAGCGTGTAAAGATGGATCGCCAACTACCTGCAACTTTGACTACTCCGGCGCGCTAACTGAGGCTGTATTGCTTGGAAACGTTTCTTACCGAACGGGCAAGCAGCTTGACTGGGATGGTGCCACTCTCAAAGCGACGAACTGCCGAGAGGCGGACAAGTATATTCGTAAGCAGTATCGTGCTGGTTGGGAAGTCGAAGCGACTGTGTAGCGGTACCGTCTCTAGATCCCATCTAACCTGGGTCCGACCTCATTCCATCGTTGTCGGAGTGAGGTAGATTGAAACTGGGGTGGCTGTAGCCGCAGGGCATCCCAAAGCTTTTCCCACCGCTGCACTTGCAGAGTCAAAGGCCCAACTTTGCGCGGGCCGGTGGAAGGGCTGAAGCAAAATTGTTTCCCTTACCGTCAATTCGAGGTTTCCATTGCGTTGTTCTATCATCATTCTCACGAGCTTGGCTTGCCTCACTGCCTGCAATCGGTCGGAGGAGACGCCAGGGGGGAGTGCTAGTCCTGCCACAACGGGTTCATAGATGCCCGAAGAGGCTCAGGTTGCGCCGGTGTTAGTTTCCGATGATGAATCGGCTGTGATGACGGTCCAAAGTGCTGCCAAAAACCTCCGCCGGGACGGCGATGGTCTCATCATTGATGTCGATTTTCGCGGAACGGTTTCAGAGGGCTCCACTCTCGACCTTGCGGTCATTCAAGCTCTCACTGAGTTCCCGCGTCTTCGTGCTGTCCGGCTCGGAGGTACAGGTGTAGGAGATGAGGTCTGTGGTGTACTAGGTAAGTTACAGTCACTCGAGGATCTTGATCTTCGCGATTGTCCAGTGAGCGATGATGGTCTTGTTTTTTTGGAGCAGTTGCCGAAGCTAAAGGCTCTGCGTCTAAGCGGAAAAAACGGAGAATGCTCGGTGAGCGATATTGGTATGGAATCGGTGGGTAAAATCACCACGCTGAAAGTGCTCGCGATCGACTTTCTCTGGGTGAGCGAGGAAGGCTTGGGAATGCTCGAAGATTTGAAAGAATTGCAGGAACTCTATCTTGCTGGAACCACCATAGGAAATGATGCCTTGGGCATGCTTGGTCAGCATCCCCAATTGAAGAAAGTCCGGCTTGCTGCGAACCAGATTGATGCTGAAGGGCTCGCTAAACTTGGCCAGTTGGTGCAATTGGAAACAGTGGATTTGAGTGAGTGTCTGCAGATCACCGATCAGGCCACCGAGTCTCTGGCTCAGCTCAAGAATCTGAAGGAGTTGAATCTTTGGCGAGTCAACCTTTCGGATCTGGGAATCGCCCCTGTTGGGCAACTCAGGGCACTTGAGAAACTGAATTTGGACAACACGCGTTTGACTGACGAGGGGTTGTCTGCCTTGAGTGGCCTTACTGACCTGACCTTCCTCCACCTTGGGTCGACATTGATCACAGATGCAGGTTTGGTCCACCTCGAGGAAATGACGAAACTCAAGGATCTGATCGTGACCCGCACTGCGGTTACCGAAGCCGGGGTAAAGGCTTTGCAGGATAAACTGCCTGAAACCAAAATTCAGTTGCTATATCTGGGTGACCAGTGAGTTGGGGCCCGGTGGGGTCAACCAAAAGGTGGGAGTCACTACACGGTGAGTTAGGCCCACAGCTCGTTCGCTGTCTAAAAAAGTTGTCTCAAATCCCAAAATAGTGGTGCTTCGATGTCCGAGTCGCGTGGGGACCTTTTCGCTGATGACAAACGGCTGTTCCTCCTTGATGGCATGGCGTTAGCCTACCGTGCTCACTTCGCGTTAGCACGGAGTCCTAGATTCACTTCCGGGGGCCAATGCACCTCGGCGGTTTTTGGTCTGATGAATGCTATTACGGACTTGATGCAACGCGAGAAGCCAACTCATATAGCTTTAGCTTTTGATACATCGGAGCCCACTCAGCGGCACCTAGATTATCCGCAGTACAAAGCACAACGCGATGCGATGCCAGAGGATCTCGCGAGTCAGTTCACTTTTATTGACCGACTGCTCGAGGCATTGAATATTACCGTCATTCGCACCCCCGGGTACGAAGCGGACGATATCATCGGTACCCTTGCCGGACAAGCCGCAGAATCGGGATACCGGGTTTGGATGGTCACTCCGGATAAAGATTATGAACAATTGGTGACCGAAGACATCCTAATCTATAAACCAGGTAGGAAGGGGTCGGAGCCTGAAGTGATCGGTATTGCAAACGTGCTACAGAAATGGGGAATCGATCGAGTGGAACAGGTGATCGATATCCTCGGCCTAATGGGTGACGCGAGTGACAACATTCCCGGAGTTAAAGGTATTGGAC
>JAYYHM010000386.1:0-3924 GCA_036148415.1 Planctomycetota bacterium | reverse complement strand
TTCGTGGCGTTCAGGCCTTGGAAGATCCCGAAGTCGCCAAGAAGTTAGGTATCACTGAAGAGCAGAAAACCAAGCTCGCCGAAGCACGCCAGGCACAAGGCGAAAAGATGCGAGAAAAGATGCGGGAAATGTTCCAAGGTGGTGGTGGCCCTCAGGGTGACCTTCGCGAATCAATGATGAAGATGCGCGAGGAAGTGGAGAAAGACATTCTGTCCGTTCTCACGACAAGTCAACAAGAAAAATTCGAAGAGATGAAGGGCGAGAAGTTCGAAATGCCCCAAATGATGGGTCGTGGCGGTCGTGGTGGATTCGGTCAGGGCGGCCAGCGAGGCCAAGGTGGTCCAGGAGGCCAGCGGGGTCCAGGGGGCGCTCAGGGTGGCCGCCGCGGTGGCGATCGACCTCAATCCGACTTCTAAGCTTCCATATGTGATATGCGGTGAAACGCTCCGCCGCAATTTTCGAGGCAGGTGCTACTTGTTAGCTCCTGCCTCTCCTTTTGCGCAGTCAGGCATTCTACTGTCATTGACCGAGTGCGGATTGCGAACGAGTGACTTGCTTGTCATGTCGATCGCTCCCCGATGCTGATTCACAATTTCTGCGGCACGCTCTCCCAATGCAATCGGATACGCCGAGTCAGATAAACAGCGTTCAACGAACTTTTGTAGTTCTTGCTTGTCATTCACTCTACATGCCGCATTGGCGTTCAAAAGTGTATTGGCGATCTGTTTGAAATTTCGGGTATCGGGTCCAAATGATACCGCCGTCCCATATCCTGCGGGTTCTAGCATGTTTTGACCGCCTCTTGCTCTAAAGCTACCCCCTACGGTCGCGATCTGTGCTGTGCCCCACCAATTGCGAAGCTCACCGATGGTATCAATCAAGACGATGCAGGACTGTTCCCAGCACTCCTGAGGATCTTGCGAGTTGGAGCGGCGATGCAACCGCAGTCCCTTCGACAAAATGAGTTTCGCCACTTCATCGAATCGTTGTGCATGTCGAGGAACAATGATCATCCGTAGATTTGGATAACGCGGAGCGATGGACTGGAAAATATCGATCGCCATCTCCTCCTCATCTGCTTGCGTACTACCAACCAACCACACGGTGTGTTGGTCGGTTTGGCCAGTCCACGTCTGACAGTCGATGACTTCTTGAGTATCACGACGAGATGGGGCGTTATCAAATTTCAGTGACCCCGTCACTTCTAAGTGAGTACGTGGGGTACCACAATCGACAAAATGTTCCAGAACCTCACTGTCTTGGCAGCCAACCCAATGGAGTTTTGCGAACAGTGGCCGCGTGAATCTTGGGAAGGACTGGTATCGCTTGGCACTACGTTCACTCAGGCGAGCATTGATCACCTTCACTCGACATTGGTTTTGATTGGCAAATCGGATCAGGTTGGGCCACAGCTCCAGTTCAACAAGGATCAGTTCATTGACCCGTAAATTTCGGAGCGTTCTCCGAACGGACCATGTGAAGTCCAGCGGGCAGAAGAATACTCGATCTGCTCCGAAGAGCTTCACTGCCAAATCGTATCCAGTATCCGTGGAGGCGCTGACGACAAATGGAATGGAGTCCTCTTTCTCCAGCCTTTTGATCAGGCCGGGTAGGAGGTTGACTTCTCCGACGCTTACCGCATGAAACCAGCGTCGGTTTTTCCTCATTAGAGGGTCAGTGGGTTCACCACTTTCTGGAAAAAGCTGTCTCGCTTTGTTCTTGGATAGGCCTAGCAGTTTTTCTGCAACGCCTCGGCGATAGCGGCCACCATGAAGGCAACGCCAAAGCACAATCGGACTAATCAAAATTAGCCCTACAAGGTAGATGAAGTTAGCGAGCATTCAAAACGAATCCTTCCACTTCAATGTCGCTGAGTAGCGAGCTACCGAGCGATTCGTCTTTGCCTAGGATCCTGCGAACTGTGATTTAGACATTTCTCAGCATGCAGCAATTTTTATATTTCTTTCCGCTTCCGCATGGGCATGGGTCATTTCTTCCCACACGTCGCCCACGATTGCGTATGGTCGCCGGCTTTTGCGGCTCGCTAGACTGGCTCGAAGAATTGGTGGACGTATTCGCGTTTGCCGCTCCTGCGGAAGAAGGACTCGCAGGCGGAGCGACCTCATCATGACGAGTCTGACCCTCGACCCAGGTGCTTCGAATGAAAGCTTCATTCAAAGAGGATTCCATTCTAAAGATCAGGTCAGTCACGCGCTCACCAATCGACTCCCAAACCTTTTCAAACAAACGCATTCCTTCGCGTTTGTACTCGACCTTCGGATCCATCTGTGCATAGCCTTTGAGGCCAACACTACTACGCAAGTGATCCATTGTGAGGAGATGATTCTTCCAAGCTTCATCAACGATTTGAAGAAGAACCTGCCGTTCCATTCGCCGCATTTCTGGATAGAAGCGGTCGTCCACCGCTCCGTCGACTGCGAGTGAAAGCTGTTGGCGATTCATTCGCGATAGATCTTCTTTGGCGATCTGATGTGAAAAGGATTCATCGAGCCATTTGATGAGTGCATCGAGGCTTTCATCATTGGAAGCAACAGCAGCCGTTGTTTCCTCTCCTGCGTCTCCGAAGAGAGTTTCGACCTTATCTCGAGCTGCTTCATAACCGCTTTGAGCGGATTGATTGGCTTCGCGACTAAACTGAACCAGTTGCTGCTTGAGTTCTTCGCGATTCATTTTGACATCCTCGATGCTCAGGCTTACATCGAAGCGTCGTGCGACCCATTCCACCAGTCCCTCTCGGTCGAGCGAGGCTTGAGCACCTTGTTTGGTAGTGAAGCGAGAAAGACCGGTTAGGATTGGATATTCGGCTTCTTTGAGGCTGTAGGCGTCTTCTGCGCGTTTTGCCAACGCGTCGGTAACACCCTGCAAGTCCTCAACATCCTTGAATTCATCAGCTTGAGTCTCGATCCCAAACTTGTGTTGCATCCACGCGCTGAGTGTCTTGAGGCCGAAATCAGCCTCGAGCATCACAGCACCCTCTTTCAAATCCACTTTTTCGACCCGAGCATGTGCGACCCGGATCAGCTCATTGATCAGCTCATCACGATCAAGACGTTTGAGTTGATGCTCTTGGAAATTGCTGCCTTGGCGAGTGTTAGACCAATTGGTGAGAGCTTTCCAGTTCCATTCCTCCTCCATCCCTTCAGGCAAGTTCTCTTCGACAATCTCCGCGACTGCAACCTCAACCTGACGTTCCGCTTGATTATGTGCGTACGAGCTTGCCATCTCGAAGTCCATGGTGAGGAAATCGCGTGGTTCAAGCTGACAGTCAAGCATGCCACCGGCGTAAGCCGCGAAGGATTCAACAGCGTATTTTGGATCGAGGAACGTTTCGACAAACTTGCTGATCTGGCCCCGAATCAAATCAAGAATCATGCTTCGTGAGCTGTGGCCATCAAGTAGATTTTGCCGGTAACGGTAAATTCGCTTTCTCTGCTCGTCCATGACTTCGTCATAATCGAGAAGGCTTTTACGAATCTCATAGTTCCGCTCTTCGACCTTCTTTTGTGCACTGGCGATGCGGCCCGTCACGACTCGTGACTCGATCGCTTCACCCTCTTTCATACCGAGTCGTTCCATCATGCTTTTGACGAAGTCTCCCGCGAAGATTCGCATCAAATCGTCTTCGAGAGATAGGAAGAATCGGCTAGATCCTGGATCGCCTTGACGTCCGCATCGACCACGAAGCTGCAAATCAATTCGCCGGGATTCGTGCCGTTCCGTTCCCAAGACAGCAAGACCACCGATGGATCGAACCAATTCACCTTCGGCTTTCATTCCTTCAAGTTCATCGATCTCGTTGACTAACGCATTCCACTCCTCATCGGGGACTTCTAGCCGGGTAGGGTATTTGTGTTGAAGCTGTGCCCAGGCCATCGTCTCGGGATTACCACCCAAGATGATGTC
>JAYYHM010000385.1:0-3996 GCA_036148415.1 Planctomycetota bacterium | reverse complement strand
ACACAGGATACTCAAGCGGATGAGGAGCGTTCAAGACTTCCTAGTTTTGCAGCCCGGTGATATCTTGGGTATGTTGGGCATATCAGTCTTTTGAATAGTAGAGTGATCATTGAAACCGCTTTGTCTTTGGATCTGGGGTTCGCTGTATTCGCTTCATCTGGTCTCCCTGGATGTTTTGGGAGTTACGGTTTCCTGGATGTTGCTGTTTGCTTTCACCGTGACTGGTGAGTTTCCCGATCCACATCAAGTGGGGATGATAGCGAGCGGTGTTTGGGTGGCTTACACATGCGACCGACTTTTGGACGGTGCTGACTTGAATCTTAGGCAACCCCATTCCATGCGTCACCGTGTGCATCTAAAGTACCGGACTAGTTTGATGGCGGTGACTTGTGTTGTCGTGCTGTCGATGGTTTCTCTCACGTTGATCGTTTGCTCAATGATCGAGGTGATTGCTGGGTTATTGTTGGTCGGTTTGATTGGAGTTTATTTCCATTTCAAACAATTACGACGAGAGGGGCGGTTTCGCTTTGAGAAAGGATTCTGTGTCGGATTCCTTCTTGGGTTGGGAGTTTCGATGCCAGGTCTATTGGCCGGAGGCGATTTGCCTCTGCTGCTTTCGAACTTTTCACTGGTGGGTACATTGTTTTCTTTGAACTGCTACGTCGTTTCTTCCATGGAAATGCGTCTTGACCATTCCCAAGAGGTGATTCAAGACACCGCACAGAGCGGGCATGATTTCAGAGTTTGGCTATCATTTTCAATTTATTTACTATCTCTCGGGATCGGTTCGCTCTTGCAATTTATCCCGGCACCCCTAGCTGTGGCGTCTGTTTTTGGTTCTCTGTGCTTGATGACGTTGGTTCTGCTAAAGCAAAAGGTTCTGCAGGATAGCCGTAGTGGAGATCCCACAGATCGAACGGTTTGTAGTTTCTTGGCTGACCTTTCCTTGACTGTCTCAGCTGTTTTGGTGCTCGTATGGCTATGAAGCAGGGTCATCCAAATTCTACCGAAGCAGAAAACGGCTACGATCGGTTATCTGGCTGGTACCAATTGCTCGAGCGTATTCTTTTCGGATCAGCTTTGACGAGGGCACGGTATCAGTTGCTCGATCATTTGCCGCAGGCGGATCGGCTGCTTGTGTTCGGCGATGGGGATGGCCGCTTGATCCGTGAGATTAGCCAAAGGCGACCGGAATGTTCGATGGTGAGTGTGGATCTGAGCTGTGAGATGCTCAAACTGCAGAGTCAACGCTTAGTTGAGGGGAGAGTTCACGGATCAATCGAACTAATTCATGCAGACGTGCGATCCTTCAACTTGGATCACAGGGACTTTGATGGGATCGTCTTGGTTTTCTTTCTCGACTGTTTTCGTCGTGCTGAACTGGAGGAGTTGCTTCCTTTGTGGCTCACGTCGGTGAAGTCCGGTGGCTTTGTGTATTTTGTAGATTTCGTGATGCCGCTAGTTGGGTGGCGTGCAATGCGTGGGCGGTTCATCTTATCGCTCATGCATTATTTTTTTCGTTGGCAGACCGGCTTGGAGCATCGTCACATCGTAGATTTTACCGAGCTCTTCAAGACATTAAGGCTTGAGTGTATGGTAGAACACGTCTCCAATCACGAATTGATTCGCTCTGCCATCTATCGAGTGTCTTGATCACTCTGAAGATTTTGTGGTGTTGAGAAATAGATGACCAAACGGGTTGAATCCCAAGATGCCTTGAGCAAGAGAAGCTTTTTCGAGTGAGTACCCTAAAAAACGTCGTCCAAATTGATCATCTTGTCAAACGTTACCGCAACGTTGAAGCACTCGCTGATGTGTCGGTGAAGATACCACCGGGGATCACCGGCTTGCTGGGGCCCAATGGATCCGGGAAGAGCACGTTGATCAAATCACTCCTGGGTCTGGTTCAGGCAAACGAGGGCAGCGGCGACATACTTGGCTATCCATGGCCCAGTCAGGTACGTGAGATACGCGAGAAAGTGGGTTACCTTCCCGAAGATGACTGTTATATCGCAGGTCTCAATGGGATAGAATCCGTTGCGTTAATGGGCAACTTGTCGGGTCTGCCAAAAATCGAGGGGCTGCGAAGGGCCCACGAGATCTGCGACTTTTGTGATTTCGGTGAGGAGCGATATCGGCCTGTCGAAAGTTTTTCGACGGGGATGCGGCAAAAGTTAAAATTTGCCCAAGCACTGGTGCATGATCCGCCGCTCCTAATTCTGGACGAGCCCACCACAGGCTTGGATCCAGCACAACGAGATTCGATGTTACGGCGGATTAAAACGCTCTGTACCCAATATGGAAAAGCGGTTTTACTTTCTACGCATATCCTGCCCGATGTCAAAGCAATTTGTGACTCCGTCATCATTATGGTTGAGGGTCAGGTGCGAGTGGTGGATACCTTGGAGAAGCTCAGCCAACCCATTGAGCCTACCATTCACGTCACCGTGCAGGGGGAATCCTCGGCGTTTGTTGAGCGGTTGCTCCACGAGCAGTTGACGGTAGATTCCGATGGTGAAGGGGGCCTAAGGATTTCGCCGGTTGGGTTGAGTGAAGTACAAGGGATCTGGGAAATTGCAGCAGAGACTCGGACGATGATACGCAGGTTGGTTCCCGCCATGAACTCACTGGATCAGCTGTTCATTGAAACCGCGGGAGCAACGCAAAAACCTGCGGTATCCGGTGAAAGGAAAGTGTCGTAATGGCGATACACCATCTTGGTTACCGTGAATGGGAACAGCCCCGGACTGGGCACTGGCTTAGACCTAAATACATTGCATTGAGCGGTATAGCGCTGGTTTGGCGCCGCAAATGGTTACGCCTGATGTTAATGCTTGCCTGGTTACCGATCGCTGTACCCGCCTTTGGGATTTTCGCATTCGAGTCATCCTTGAATGAACCTGGTTTCTTAAGGGTTGTGGCCAACCTGATTGCAGGTCCACTGCAAAGACCTGATATCGCGTTCATGGTGCTTACCGATCCCGAATCGGCTCGCCACGAAGTATGGACGCTGCTGATTATGGCTTTCTTTCGCTACCCGCAGCTAAGCGCTATGATCCTTTTGGTAGGCCTGATTGCGCCGATGTTAATCTCGTATGACCTACGTAGTCGTGCCTACCTACTTTATTTCTCTCGACCTTTGCGGATCATCGATTACATATTGGGAAAAGCAGCGGTCGTCTGGTTTTTCCTCGGGATGATTGTGACCGTCCCCGCGTTGAGTCTTTATGTAGTGGGTGTTTTACTGTCTCCAAACCTTTCTGTGGTTCAGGAAACTTGGGATATACCTCTCCGGATCTTAGGAGCATCGTTTGTGCTCTTGGTACCCACAACCGCATTGGCAATATGCTATTCCGCTTGCACCAGCGAAAGTCGTTATGCGTCCTTTGCCTGGTTTGCGACCTGGATTCTAGGTTCTGTTGCCTACCAAGTCATGACTTTTAGTGATGTGGAATTTCGGCCGGACCGGAGGCCCAGGCCAAACCTGTCACAACCGGCTGCGATGGTACAACCCTCGGTGGAGGCCGGATCTATTGATTTAGATCGCTGGAGGATTTTGTCTCCCTATCATGCACTGGGTAAGGTTCAGGCTTGGGTTTTCGGGCTTGATCCCACCGTGGGCAGTGTGTTGCCAACCCTTCTCCTCCTGTCCGGTATTACCGTTTTCGGGTTTTGGATTGTTCGTCGTCGTTTGATCAGCCTATTGAGTGTGTGAAGTGATGCTCGAATTCAACCATTTAACGAAACTTTACGGTTCCGTAATCGGGGTCAATGATCTTTGTTTGGAAATTGAGCCAGGCGCGTATGGCTTGGTGGGGCCAAATGGTTCGGGAAAGACCACACTCATCAACCTTTTAACCGGGCAATTAAAGCCAACGCTGGGTGAATTGAAGGTGTTCGGACAAGATCCATGGAAGGATCGGAGACTGCTACGGCGAATTGGGTTGTGTCCCGCGACGGACGTCCTTTACCCGAATGTTTCAGCAAAGCAGTGGG
>JAYYHM010000384.1:0-3833 GCA_036148415.1 Planctomycetota bacterium | reverse complement strand
CCCGAGTACAAATAGAAAGATCCCTGTGAGCATCCCCAAATATTGATTCTCGGTAGCGACTGCACCCAAGAAAAAACTGGGTGTAGCGCTGGCCGAGCAAATCACCAACCACTTCCCAAACGTTTTGATGAGATGAGGCCTTTCCTCGGGCGTCTCAGCCACCTCTGGGAGGTTTGTCTGCAATATGTCGAGAAACGGTGATGAGACCGGATTCTCATTGATTGGGGCTGGATTGGAAGGTTGATAGGGGTTGATCATGGGTGCTGCCTGCTTCAGGTCAGAATCTATCGATCGAATATGGAGCACCAAACTGTGAGGTTTCTAATTTTGTATTCTAGTTTTGGGGAGTGAGATATCGAATCCAATCACTTTCGCGCTTCACTTTTTTGAGAAAACTTTTCCGCTCAACTCTTCGCTCTATCAAGCACGATCTGGGTCAGGACCCCTGCGTGGCCTCAACCGTAGTTGAGGGTGTCCAAGCATTAGCCGAGACTTTTCACGTGAATTCTCGGGGTTTCCGCATCGTAACACATTCTCAACCCCACCCCGCTCTTTTCACGCAGCGAAGAACAGGAATGATCGAACGGATTGGAGTCATTGCAGCCGTTTGATTCTTTTCTATCTGCGGGATTTTATTCGTCTTGTCAGTTTCAAATGGTAAAAAATAAGGGCACTCACTCTCTTCTTGTGTCTTGACGAAAACTCACATTCTGAGGCTTTTGGAATGATCCCACCTCTTGTTGAAAGAAATGCTTACCGCTGGAGCGGCGGGAGATCGCCTGATTCGACGAAGCAAGCACCAGAATTCTCCGTCTTGCCTAGGATGACCCTTTGGATGATGCGAGTTCGATGGAGTTTCAAGTCGATTTGCCTGACGGTCATCCTTCCAACTCTTTCTTTCTTGTTTCTCAACTCAGCAAATGGTCAGGGTGTACCGGGTCAGGGTGTGCCGGGTCAGGGTTTTCCGGGTCAGGGTGTGCCAGGGCAGGGTGTGCCAGGGCAGGGATCAGGCATCCTTGGTGGAGTCGAACCCACTGGCCAGTACCCCAATCCTCAATACTATCTTGCTTTGGAGATCTATCGCAGCGGCGATCTTTCCACTGCCTCCGCCGCATTTGAGGGCGCATTGCGTCTGGGTCGTAAAGACATCCGTGGAAGATGGATCGATTCGATCCCTACTTTAGCGATGCTTGCAGAGTGTCACTGGCAACTTGGAAATCTGGTGGCCGCTCGTGAAGCGATTGATCAAGCGATCGGTATAGCCATCGCTAATCGAGGTTGGCTATCACGAATCGACTGGGTCTCTGTTGTTCAACCTAACTTGCAGCGGTCGGTGCGTAGTACGCTCTGGCCCCAAGCCCAGGCTGTGAGGCGAGCACCGATTGTAAACCAGGTGATGTTTGCATCTGGCCAAGTGTTAACCGAACAGACGATCCGCCAGGGCGGAGCTATCGAAGAATTGAACTTCCGGAATATGGATCTGGTCGAGATCATCCGAGGGCTCGCTATTGCGTCGCATCGGCGGCGAGTTTTAATGGGGCCGTTGTGTGATCAGGATCCTTTTATTGAAACACTGCTTGAATCAACCAAGTACCCGGCCAACTTGCCAGCACCGATTGGTCGGACTCTAATCGGAGCTCTTCGAGTCACAGAGTATCTAGCTCACCATGAGGATGGCACCGTGGTGCAAGAGAGTTCGGAGGCGGCACTGTTCGGCGGGGCTACCCATCCTCTCTCTTCGCTTGTTCTCTTGTCTCGAATGTCCTCGATGATTGAGGAGGGGAGACATCAGGAAGTCTTGGCCATCGCTCTTCAGGCAGCTCATTTTGCTGGAGCATGGGAGCAATTCGAGTGGGTGGGCGAATCCTTGCAGTTAGCCGCAGGTTGTGTCGATTTATCACAAGCTCCACTGATCGTTCAGGCAGCCGAAGTGATCGCACAATCGATCGCCAGGGTCTCGCCTCTGTGTGCCTGCCACAGTCTAATTTCCGGTGCAGACGCAGCGTTGGTCGCAGGTGATTTGGAGAGTGCTAATCGTCTAATATCCAAGGCCAAGATCTTTCTCGCTCGACGTGATTTTTTTCAACCTCGACTCAACGCCTATGCTTCTTACGTCAACGCTAAATACGCTGCTGCCAGTGGTGCTTCTCATGGTCTGAATCAACCCTCTGCTTTTGACATTGCGACAAACGGCGTTATCGATTTTACCCTCCGAAATCGATATCGTAATCGACCATTGATTTCGACCCCGTACCTATATCAGATGAGTCAGGTAATCGCTTCGTTAGGGACAGATCTGGGTAGGAACTCAGGAGAGAAATGGTTAAAAGCCTATAGCAAGTCTCCCGGTTTGAAGGTCTGGAGGCGTGATCCTGTTGATGCAATGTCAGGTGTGGTTGCTGATCGTACTGCTCTGTTTGCCGCACGCTTGAACCTCGCAGCCTCGGGAGGTTACGCCGAATCCTTTCTCGCAAGCTGGAATCAAGCACTCAATTCCAAGTTTCTTCAATCCCTACCTTTAAATGGTCGTTTTCTGCAGGTGCGAAAGTTAGCGGTCTTGGATGCTCAGGATCTTGCCGCCGAAGTGTTGGATGAACGAAATAAGATGGGACCAAAAATGGTCAGATTGATGGCGGAGGTGAAAGCCGATGCACAGGCCGACACGCGGAATGGGGATAGGCTCAATCAGATGGAGTCGCGAGTCGCACAGATTGCTGTGGATCGGGTCTCCATTCCTTCCGTTGCACCACCCGATCTTTTAGAAAAAGAACCCACTTCGAAATTACCTGAGCAAACGGCGATGGTCACATTCACGGTGCTCGGGAATGAGCTGATTGGGACCATTGCCACGTCGACAAAAATTCAGATGTGGCGGGCGGGATCCATTTCCAGGTTCACAAGGGAGATCGGATTGGTCCTGAAAGCAATTGGAGTCGGTAGAATTCGAGGTAATCGTTTACCAGAGGATATGAGTTGGCGTGAGCAAGCAGAACAACTCAGGGAGGGTTTATTTGAGAACTCAGAGATTACCTTTGATCAGTTTCAAGAAATTGTTTTTGTACCTGATGGGCCACTCTGGTATTTACCTTTTGAGCTTTTACCATTCCCGGGTCATGCCACCGACCTACTGATCGATCATGTCAAGATTCGCTACGCACCCACACCGGGTTTCGCGCTGAAGCATCATGAGGATGCAGCTCAGAAGGATCAGAAATTTGCCTTGGCGGCCGACCTGTTCTTCGCACCTCGTGATTTGGATCAGAATAATGCTCTGATTGATCAATTGGCTAATCTTGTGCCCGATACTTTACGCTTGCCGGGATCATTCCAATCCGCGAGTAGCTTCCTCGGAGACTCGATTAGTGACTTGGTTGTGGCCAAGCCGCAGTTTGTGAATCCTAAGCAACCTTTGGCGTTTTATCCTGCGGCTTACGATCAAGCCAATCCACTGGGAACATTGCAAGCTTGGCTTCGCTTTCCTTTAAACGCTCCTGAGCGAATCGCATTAGCCGGCTTGCGGACAAGTGTGGATGGTGGAAGTATGGGCAATGGAACGGAGCTGTTTCATACACTTTGTGCATTACACTGCAGTGGTGTGGGGGAAGCGGTACTATCTCGGTGGGCCGTTGGCGGTGAATCCTCGGCGGCCTTGCTCCGCGAACTACTCGGGGCATTGCCTGGTAACTCTCTGAGTCAAGCTTGGGCGTCTGCGCGAAAGCAACTCAGGGAGCAGGACCTCGATCCGACAAAAGAACCCCTGTTGACGAAAGCCGAGCACAATTTAAAGGAGCTCACCGGAGGAGAACCCCTTTTCTGGTCTGGCTACCTTCTCA
>JAYYHM010000383.1:0-7666 GCA_036148415.1 Planctomycetota bacterium | reverse complement strand
AGTGCTTCCATCAACGCGGATTGGAAGCAGACTTGGCAAGTCATCGACAAGATGAGACCGGGTAGCATCCAAGCTCTATTTACACCCCAGCATGGTTTTTGGCGAGACGCGCAGGCTAACATGATCGAAACAGATCATAGTTGGCATCCCAAACTTGAAGTGCCGATTTATAGCCTTTACAGCGAAACGAGACGACCGACACTCGAAATGCTCGAATCGATAGATTGGCTTATCATCGACCTTCAAGATGTCGGAACAAGAGTCTACACCTTCATATGGACGATGTTGGAATGCCTGCGCCAATGTTCAGAGGCAAATGTTTCTGTGTTAGTGCTTGATCGTCCCAACCCATTGGGCGGATGCATTATTGAAGGTCCGATCCTAGATTCTCTTTACCAGAGTTTTGTAGGGGGTGCACAAATTCCAATGCGACACGGGCTCACCGTGGGAGAACTCGCTCTTCTATTTCAACAAGAAGAACAATTAGATGTCGAACTGCATGTGGTACACCTAGAGGACTGGGACTTCAATCGCACATGGGAGCATACGGATCGTCATTGGATACCCCCATCACCAAATCTACCAAACTTAAGGTCTGTAAAACTCTACCCTGGGCAAGTACTACTCGAGGGAACCAATCTGTCAGAGGGACGTGGTACAGCACAACCCTTCGAATGCATCGGAGCTCCCTTTATTCATTCAGAAGAGTTTGCAAAACGTATTAGCGCAACACTCGGTGATGAAGTGCGAGTCCTCCCCACTCAATTTTGCCCAACTTTCGATAAATGGGAAGGCCTTCATTGTGGAGGTGTCTCCATTCATATCGTCGATGCTGATAAATTCCGGCCGTTTGCTTTTACAGTCAAGACTTTGGAACAAATCTTGGCAACCTACTCCGAGTTTGATTGGATCGAACCACCCTACGAATACGAAGAGCGATTAAAACCAATCGATATACTCTTCGGTAACTCAGGTCTTCGGGAGAACCTTGGCGCGGTAAGTTTCCAAGCTCTGATTGAAACTCAGAATATTGAAGCATGGCGAACCCGAACAGCTTCAGCAATTCTATATGGATCTGACGACCGTTGCTTTAACTATTAATACGCAGACAGGCACTCCTTCGCAGGCAGATTTATTGCGTTATCTTCGCGTTACAGGTGTCAACATCGCTTTCTTGAGATCTGCATCGGCCGGTTTATTGGACAGCCAGATATTAAATAAAGCTTTCTTAAATTCGATACCCGCGATTACACCTTTAAATTTACTATTTTTGTTGATTACCACGCCATGCTTAGGTAGATAGACAAAATCAAAGGTATCACCCTTGGTAATGGCGTCGGTAAGACATGAACGAAATTGATTGATCTGTTTTTCAATAGGTGCAACATTCCCATTGGTTGCATTTTCAAACCCATCATTCAGCGATTGAATCAGTTTTGCTTGGCTGACCATTCCCGAGGTGATTTTGACTCGAATCGACATCGGTTCATTAGCAGAGGCAATAGCCGCTGGATTACTTTCAGCCTCGGTCAAATAGAGACCCGCCACATAAAGCTCCAAGAATAGTTTCGTCCGTGCTCCCCAACCATTAAGTACCAGTTGATGCTCGCCCGTATTGATTCGGGATGGGAAATCGGCCGCATTAAGGTGCTGGGTGAACGTACACGCTACAGATAGTGTCAAGACTGCAACGACCTTTGTAGTAAACGTTTGCACAGGAGCACCTCTCACCTATTTACGAAGAAATTCCGCCAGCTCTCAATCGGACTGGTGACGCCGAATCGTAGAGCAAGGGTGGGAGCTGTGACAAGGCGAATAATATGCTAGCGATACGTCGCTGGAGTGCAGAAGTGCCCTTCCAGACTCAGGCAAACCGCTCAGCTTGGAAGTAACCGATTTCCTTACGCTGATGAGATAGTATTTATACGAGTTTGCGAATTAAGAGGCTGCGTAGCAAACTTAGTGTTTCCGATTTTTACCACGATATCAGTGCGATAAGTAATTTTTCAACGTGTTCGGCAATCAGCTGAAAATATAATTCAACCTCAGAGCTTAAATGCCTTCAAAACAAGCGTATCCCATCCTGATTGACCTACCTGATATTACAGGGATAGTCTGAATCTTCTCGTTTGAGATACCTAATTCATCACGCGAACAGGACAGAGAATTCATGAATTCGATCGAATTGAATCGCCGCTCTCTGGTCACGGGTTTAACGGCTACGGGACTCAGCGGCATGCTTGGAGCGGCTGAGAAAATCAGCGCTTCAGAGACACAGAGCTCATGGACTGAATCAACTCGTTATCCCGATCCACGAATCGTATCCTTGGATGAGAGATTTGATCGTTATAAGCTTGGCAACACATCCGTCCAAAGACTCTATGTCAACCCAAAAGCTCTGTGGCATGAGGGTTGCGCATGGAACTCGGTCGGACGCTATCTGGTTTTCAGTGATGTACCGGCTAATACCATGTACCGCTGGATTGAAGATGATGAGCGAGTCACAGTATTCAAAAAACCGAGCGGCAACGCTAATGGAAATACTTTTGACTACGTCGGTCGGCTTCTCACCTGCCAGCATGGTCCACGCCAAGTCATTCGACATGAACATGGCGGATCGATACAGGTAATCGCAGATCGATATCAAGGAAAACGCCTCAACTCGCCCAACGATGTCATTGTCCATCGAGAAGATCATTCCATCTGGTTCACGGATCCGGGCTATGGCATCCGGAAACATTATACGGGGACTCCCACCAATGCCGAACTTCCGGAATCTGTATACCGTGTTGATGCGAAGAGCGGAGAGATCACCAAAGTGACCGATGATATCGGTACTCCGAATGGACTCTGTTTCTCTCCTGATCTGAAAAAACTGTACGTCGCTGATTCAGGTGATGGTGCGCATTCCATTCGTGTTTGGGATATCGATAACGGAAAGCTGAAAAACGGAAGGGACTTTACTTCGATGAAACTCGAAGGGTTTGATAAAGCGGGTAAAGCTGATGGAATTCGATCCGATATGGATGGCAATATCTGGTCCAGCGCTGGTTGGGTCGGTGATGGCTACGACGGAGTCCATATCTTTGCACCCGACGGAGATCGAATCGGTCAGATCCTGCTGCCTGAGGTATGCGCAAACCTCTGCTTCGGTGGAGTCAAACGAAATCGCCTATTCATGGCTGCAAGCCATGGTTTGTATGCGGTTTATACCGAGGCCATCGGAAGTCCTTAAGAGTGGTGATAACGGCCTTCTCACCGTGCTGAATTCCTGACTTGAGGGACAGCCATTTTTCAGCTCACCATCGGTAACGCCAACCATATCCATACCCATATGGATTCCAAGCTGGCTGGCGATACGGATAGACGGGATAGTATCCCTGATAAGGAGTGTTGTGATAAATGATGGTGCGTTGAGTATACCCGGGTATTGTTTTGACAGGATTCGAGTAGTACTGGCGAACATTTTGAAAGGATGAGCGAAGTCCGAAGTAAGGATTCGTTTTAGCTCGATGCTCTCGACCTCGCACCTCGGCTGGGGGTGGAATCGGACGTTCAGGTACTTGGGTCTCAATAATGGTTGCGATTTGTGCAACCGCAGGGGTGGGTTGGATAAGGGCGACGGCGATCATCGCTAATCCAAAACCGATTACAAGCGTCCTTCTCATCTCTATCTCCGATCTTTGGCTTCAATGATTTGCTGGATTTCTGATCGAGCAGGTCTATAGAGCGAATGGTATACCAGATCTATTCTATGCGGTTAACCATGACCAATTTGCGATGTTTAAACTGAAAAATGCAAGTTTTGAATCTAGCACGCGCGAAAGATAAGTCATCAATTTGACAGCAAGCTCAATCAAATTGAGCTCATTTGGAGTCCGAATGGTCAGAAAATTGAATTCCGAGTTGACCTAACTATTTAGGGTGAAATCCGAGGTTGAACAGCCGCCTATCTACCGAATCCGTTTTGATGGAAAATCTCTCGACCCGAGGCAGACTGCAGGCTAGGGCCTTGCTGGATGGAATAGATCTCAAGGGTCTCCCTTAAAAATACCCGTTCCTATGATAGAAAGTATTCCTGCACGATCACCTACTCTAACCGGCCAAAAGGGATTTCCTTCTGGCAGAATGGCACCAACAGACAGTCAAAGGACTGAACGATATGAAGTTTCTGCTCCAAATCACCATAGCCTTATTATGGTCCCTACCTTTAACTGCCGACGACGGCGCTGAAAGAAAAGGTTTCAATGGGCTTTACATTGGACACAGCTTCTTTGTGCCGAGTGTGAGGCAGCTTGGAAAAATTGTGCCCGAATCAGACATCACCAATCACCAACAAGTTGCTGTGTTTGCGGGTGGTGGATACGGATCACCGAAAAAACTTTGGGACAGCGACGTCAAACGCTCAGAGATCCAAAAGCATCTCGATACACAAAAGTTTGATTTGCTTGTGATGACCTATTATTCACCTCTCGATAGCTCCGTGGAGCATTACAGTCGCTGGATTGACTACGCGATTTCAAAAAATCCAGAAACCACTTTCATGGTTACGATTCCGTGGGTGCCTCAGCTTTATAAAGCGGGAGCTTTAGAGATCACAATCGCTAAAATTTTGAGCGTGGGACTCAATGATACGCTCATAAAAGAACTCAGGGATAAATATCCAGACAACAAAATATTGTTCTGTCCATATGGTCTTGGAACATACGAATTGGTAGAGCGTTTTCAAAAAGATCAACTTCCCGGTGTCAAGCATATCTTGAATCAAGATCGATTAGCGAGGAGAAGACCAGAATCAAAATACGAGCAGATATTAACGGATGAATTAGGTCACCCCACTGAATTGGTAGCAAAGCTGGGTGCATTGCTGTGGTTACAAACTCTTTACGATTACGACTTAGAGACCCTTAAACCACAAAAAGTGGTTGGCTTGCCCGAGATTGATCTCAAAGAAATCGCATTGGTCGTTGGCAAAAAAATTCAACCACTGAACACTCTTGATAAAAAAGAAGTAGCTAAGTAGAGGATACGGGTAGTGAGAGATCCTAGCGCAAGGATGATCGGTAAAACTGCACATAGCCGGTATCAGATCAAGACTCATCTCGACAACCATGCGGAAGTAAAGCAAAACCCAGCTTATGGTAAAACGCAAACCTGAAATTCGAATGAGAACCTACGGGATCTATACCAAGTGGGACTCAGAATCCAAGGAATTGCCCAAGATCCGTGAAATCACTACCCACGTTCCAGCTGAGTTGCACATCGAATTTGGTTTTATTGTCCAAGTGAAAGGGGCCAAGAATCAAGAACTCCACTACTGCATCGACCACCCAGGCATCCTTGACTCCGAGGGTCGAAGACGTGGGCCATTTGATGGGACTGTATACGTCAAAAGTAATCAGTGGGATTTTTATCTAGGTGATACGATTTGGGAACCCATACAAGATAAAATCGGGGATTGGCACATGTGGCTCGAGCTCAACGGCGCAAGGGTTGCGGAAAAAACCTTCGAGGTATTCGACTTGAATGACGCCCGGCACGAAGGTTCCGCGCATCCGAGGTGAATCCACTTCTCCAACCACCATCAGCAAACCGATGGAATCAAACTTCACTCCCGCGAACTGTGGAGAGGACATATATCGAATCGCTGTGAGAGGTTTTTAACAAAACTTAGATTGAGTTTTAATGATCTGTCTTTTTTAGTTTTGCTCAGCAAGTACAAGTTCGATTAACCGTAAACGATGGTGAGTGGTATCGCTCAAGCGTTTAAGCGTCAGGAGATATTTTCGCTCCTCGATTAAACGTGCAATGAATGGCCGATCACGGCGAGCAAGATTGATTGGCCCGAACATGAATGCTGCTTCACAATCCTGCTGCGCATAAGCGGGGTCCACCCCTAAGGCCGATCTGTAGGTCAAAACTATATAAGGCTTGTGACTCCAGGCGATTTGTTCATCAACCAGATGAAATCCATTGTCGAATCCCCAGCGTCTTACAAGCTCTTCATCGCAGTTAGGTTGCAATACCACCTGATTAGGAACTCGTTGAGGTATCGCTTTTAAGATACCAACCATGGACGCTCCGCCCATCCCGCAAATACTCAGGCTCTCTGCTTCACCAGCATCAAGCCCATGCAAACCATCAGCGTACCTTGCTTCCCCATTGAGGCCAATTAATGCCCTACGTGAATTCTCGAAAGGATACAGTTTGTTCTCGATTGCAATGGCTGATTGAATCCGACCCGCATGCAACAAAGCTACCAGCAATTTCCCATGATCCGATCCAATATCCGCATGGCATTGTGCTCGGATTTGCTTCGCCACGGTCCGCAAGCGGTTATCCAAATGGGGCAATGTTCAACTTTCAAAAAAAGTTTGTGTGACCGATGGGCTTGCTTCAACTTATCGTCAATTCTCAATCTCGGTGAGATGGTGGCCAGGAAACCCAAACTCGCCGAGTCCGCAACATGCGGACACAAGGGTTAGCCACGCATAGAGGCTTGGGAGGCGAATAGCATCTATAACCTCATTCGCTTCACGAATGGCTAACTGCTACCTATCCACCACAGGGTAGAGCAGCAAAAATGGTCTGAGAAGAGATAATTCGGTGTTTCATCCCACAATGATTAGAATCGGAAAGGCTAATCAAGACGAGGTAACCCACGGAGGAAAATATGACGCTTGAAAACCCAACCTATGGTGGTCGTCTCTACACGGAACTTCGTCGACTAAGCGGATACGATTTGGTAACCAGCATTATGGATTACAAAACTATCCAACAATTGAAGAAGTCTGACCGCGAGTCAACCTTGAAGCTCTTTCGCGGAAATAGTTACGAATTGATTCAACTATTAAAAACTGCGGAACCAGAAGAGGTAGGGAATTATCTTGTGGAGAAATGGGAAGAGGCGAATCAAGCCGCCGAGGCAAATCCTGCATCCTTGATCTTCATCGTAAATTGCATTTAATCCTACAAGCAAAATCGTCTACTGCGGCTTTCAGAGTATTTTTACTCTCTCGCTTCCCCCCCCATCATACCATTGGATTCAACCTTCCAGTGCAGAGAAGATTCAAGAGCAGAATCACCACTCAGACGTAGCGTCATTAGTTTGAGCACCCGGTCGGATTATTAAAAACTATCCGAAGATCGAACGACTCGAACACGGACAGCATCCGTTTCCTCCTCCAGTCGTGTCCATCGCGCTGTCAGCGATTGCTCTCCGTTTTCATCGGCCTTGGGATAGTTGATGGCTAAGGAATGGTTCTCATCAGCATGCACCGCGATGGATTCCACATCCTTCCAAATCATCTTATCCAAGAATATTTCAATCAGTTCCGCATTCACCGGATGCGTGATTTCCTTTGATACGTCCCCGTCAGCGTGAACACGTTTAACGATGAAATGCGGATAACTCTCCGAATCATCTTCCGCGATAAATTCTTCGGAAGTGGGTGTACTAAGAGGGTTCGAGTTCTTTAGGTTTTCGCAGCCAATTGCAAATAACACGATCGCGATGGATACGACCCAGTTTGGACACTCCTTGAGGCGTGATTTTGCTAATCGCTTGACTGGAGATTTCACTGAGCAACCTTTCCTTCGACCCTATTTTTTCCAAACGATCCATCAGTTCATTTTGTCTTCAATGACCGTGAGGATATCAATAGCT
>JAYYHM010000382.1:0-8459 GCA_036148415.1 Planctomycetota bacterium | reverse complement strand
CACCCTCTGATGCAGGGATACAGTAGTTTTGAAAGTTGGGACGAGACTTACGTGCATACCCTTCATAATGAAGAGAACCGAACGGTGCTTGAGTATCGCAGGGAGGGGGAAGAACTGGAGCCATGGACTTGGGTTCGCACTCACGGTGAAGGACGAGTTTTTTATACCGCCTGGGGGCATGACGGCAGAACGTTTGGAAACCAAGGTTTTCATAATCTTGTTGAAAGAGGGATTCGTTGGGCCTGTGCAGATGATCCATCCGTCGTACCCGAATTTGAGGGAGTCAAGCCTGAGCCATTGGCCAATCTTGCGATGACGAGTCTGTCCAAGGACGTGGAACCGTTCGATTACGTTGATGTTGGACCGAAGATCCCAAACTACATTGACAGTAAGCAGTGGGGTAAACAGGAAAAGCCGCGGAACTTAATGCAAAAACCATTGTCCCCTGAGGAATCGATCAAGCACTACTCCGTACCCGAGGGTTTTCGATTAGACCTATTTGTTTCCGAGCCTAACCTAGGTGGGAAGCCGATTTGTATGGCTTGGGATGAACGTGGGCGATTATGGATAGCTGAGACCTATGACTACCCCAACGAGATGCAGTCGGAGGGCCAAGGAAGAGATCGAATTCGTATCTGTGAAGACACTGATGGTGACGGTAAGGCTGACAAGTTTTCGGTTTTTGCCGATCGACTCAGTATTCCGACCAGTTTTGCATTTTCCCATGGTGGTTTGATTATTCACCAAGCTCCGCACACTCTATTTTTCAAGGATCTCGATGGGGATGATGTCGCCGATGTGAAAAAGATCCTGTTCACCGGTTGGAGTACCGGAGACACCCACGCCGGTCCAAGTAATCTCAACTACGGGCACGATAACTGGTTCTACGGGATTGTGGGCTATGCAGGATTCGACGGTGTGATTGCTGGGCAACGTCGAGCTTTTCGCACGGGTTTCTATCGTTTCCTGGTAGAAGAAGTGAATGGAGAGGTTTCGGTAACGGACTTGGAGTTCCTACGGAACACGAACAATAATTCATGGGGAGTAGGTTTGAGTGAGGAAGGGCTGTTGTTTGGGTCAACCGCCAATCGTAACCCTAGTGAGTTCATGCCGATTCCTAACCGGTATTATGAGCAAGTTCGGGGCTGGACATCCTCTGCGTTGCAGGGCATCGCTGACACACATCTGTTCAAGACGATCACAGATAAGGTACGTCAAGTCGATCACCATGGCGGTTACACTGCTGCTGCCGGACACGCCCTCTATACCGCGAGAAGATACCCTGAAGCCTACTGGAATCGCACCGCTTTTGTCGCTGGTCCAACAGGCCATCTAGTTGGAACGTTTACTTTGGCTCGAGATGGGGCGGGATATCGTTCAACTAGCCCAGCAAATCTGGTTGCAAGCGATGACGAATGGGCCGCTCCGATCATGGCCGAGGTCGGACCGGATGGGAATGTATGGGTGCTGGATTGGTACAACTACATCGTGCAGCACAATCCAACGCCGGTCGGATTCAAGACTGGGCCTGGGAACGCTTACATGACTGATTTGCGAGATAAGAAATTCGGCCGTGTTTACCGATTGGTTTACGGTGAAGACAGCAAGCCGTTTTCACTTTATCAAGCAGATTCTGAAGATCTGGTCGCAGCCTTGGCTCATCCGAACATGCTATGGCGTCGTCATGCACAACGCCTTTTGATTGAACGCAAGGATTTGCGAGTCAACGATTCGCTTGCCAAACTTGCTCTCGAGCAAAGTGTTGACGAAGTTGGATTAAATGTGGGAGCGATTCATGCGTTGCGGACGTTAGACGCTCTAGGGCAGTTGGGTAGCAATCGTGGCAGTGGTCAACGATTATTGGCTGCCTCATTAAGACATCCTTCCTCCAGCGTCGTCCGAACAGCGATTGAAATATTACCGAGGGATCAACAGGGTCTTGGATTGTTGCTCGATGCTAATACGATGTCATCCAAAGACGCACAAGTTCGATTGTCGACTTTGCTCGCACTCGCAGAGATGCCGACTTCATCGGAGGGAGCGTCAGTGGCTTTGGAGAGTTTGACAACGACCCGGGATCGTTCAGATCGTTGGATCTTGGATGCCTCCATCGCCGCTGCGGCAGCGAGTAGCGCAGACTTTTTAGAACTCGCTTGTGTACTAAGAGACACCAATGAGCAGCTCCTTTCAGCCATTGCCGTAGTTGCTGAGCACATTGCGCGTTCCGAGGATAGTGAATCCATCGCTCAAGTACTCTCCGTGCTTGCTAATGCATCGGCGGGGATAAGATCAGCGATTATTTCCGGTTGGACTGAGGGTTGGCCTCAGGAGAGCACGGCAAGGCTTCCGGATGCGGCCGATGCAAATCTGTTGGTAGTGTTTGAGAAAATGGACGCCAGCGGTAAGGGTCAATTGATTCGGCTTGCGTCTGCATTAGGTAGTAAAAAGCTATCGGAAAACGCAAAAATGATAGCCCAGACGCTTCTGGATATTGCCTCCGACGAGGATGCGGAGGGTTCATCGCGAGTGGATGCTGCGACTGAAGTGCTTGGTCTGATGTCCAGCGACGGAGATGTTGTTCGTTCGTTACTCGAGAGTATCACTGGGCGAACAGAGCAGAAAACTGCAGTAGGACTCGTGATGGCATTGCAGCGTAGCCGCGCAGGCTCCGTCGGTCAGTGCATTGTCGAATTTCTACCGACCATGACTCCAGCGATCCGTTCCACCGCTATTCGAGTCTTGCTGTCACGCCCCGAGAGCACTCACGTGTTGCTAACCGCCCTAGGGAATGGTGAATTAGATCGCAGTGACCTCGCTCTGGATCAGCAGCAATCTCTCCTCTCACACCCACGCGAGGAGATACGTGAGCAAGCAAAGATAGTATTTGCCGAGGCAGGCGGAGTCCCAAGTCCCGATCGTGTCGCTGTGCTTGAGAGCCTGATGAAGGTTACGAAAAGAACAGGCGATGTCGACCAAGGGAAACTAGTCTACGCAAGAAACTGTGCGAACTGCCACAAGCATCGGGGAGAAGGTAATGAGGTGGGACCCGATTTGACGGGTATGGCCGTACACCCAAAAGAGGAATTGTTGACGCACATTCTGGACCCCAGTCGCAGTGTCGAGGGTAATTACCGCAGCTATTCGGTTCTAACAGTGGATGGAATTGTCATCAATGGTCTACTCGCATCAGAGACTCAAACAGCAATTGAGATTTATGATGCACAAGCAAAAAAGCAAGTTGTACTGCGAGAGGACATTGAGCAGCTGGTGGCATCAAGAAAATCTGTGATGCCTGAAGGGTTTGAAAAGCAGATCGATGAGAAAGGCTTCGTGGACCTTCTCGAGTTCCTGACTGATAAAGGATCTTATCTCCCATTACCGCTGGGTAAGTCGGCCACTGCCATCAGCACGAAGGGTTTATTTCATGATGGCGACAATGGCCCAGATCGCATCGTCTTTGATGACTGGTCTCCAAAAATGGTTGGTCATGTGCCATTTCAAGTAATCGATCCACAGGGAAAGATTGTCCCGAATATAATTCTGCTCCATGGACCACGAGGCACTTTACCTCCATCGATGCCGAAGTCAGTTGCAGTACCTTGCAACACACCTTTGAAGTCGATTCATCTTCTGAGTGGAGTGAGTGGTTGGGGATACCCTGCTCACGGAGATAAATCTACATCTATGATTGTTCGACTGCATCTGGCAGATGGGTCGATCGAAGATCATCCTCTCTTGAACGCTGTCCACTTCGCGGATTACATTCGCCGAGTCGATGTTCCGGGTTCTGAGTTTGCGATGAGCGTTGGGGGACAGCAGATTCGCTATCTTGAGATTAGTCCCACCACGGACAAAGTGGTCACAATGATCGAGCTCGTGAAGGGAGATGACCCAACAGCTCCAATCGTAGTTGCAATCACGGTTGAGCCGATAAACGTAGAGACATCGCATTAATTCATGAGATGACAAGTTTTTGTTGAGGTAAGTCAATGTTTGAATCCAAGGCGGATGTGCATCACGATGCCGAGCTGCCCCGTTGTGGATCGCACCAAGTCTATGACAGGACGAGGAGTTACCGTTGGAATTACGAGAACTGCCCTGAGTATCAAGCAGGTCCATCTCCGTCAGTTTCTAAGAACGCAAAGCTCACTGCTGATCGTATCGCAAGCAGCGAATCCGTTTTGGAGCCTGGCCCTCGGACAGGTGTGAAGGACACGGGTCCGGGATGGGATTTCTTCGGACACCGTCTGTCTGCACCGATCGGAGTCGCTGCAGGTCCGTTGCTGAACGGGGCTTGGTGCCTGCACTACGCTTCTCTTGGTTTCGACTTGCTTACCTACAAGACGGTGAGAACTCAGAGCCGCGAGTGTTACGCAATGCCAAATTTGGTACCCGTCGACGCTCGAAAGATGAATGGTAGAGAACGCTATGTGCAGGCATGCGATGAGATGGGAGAGTCTTGGGCTGTTTCATTTGGTATGCCTTCGAGTTCGCCTAGCGTATGGCGGCAAGATCTGGAGTGGACCAGAGAAAGACTTTCTCCCCACCAAGTACTCAGCGTTTCTGTGGTGGGTAGTCATCAGGCCGGCTGGAGCTTGAAGGACTTGGCAGACGATTATGCTACCTGCGCCAGATGGGCTGTTGAGAGTGGGGCCAACATCGTTGAAGCCAATTTCTCATGTCCCAACGTATCCACATGCGATGGGCAGCTCTTCCAGAGTCCTGAGGATTCGAATCTTGTCGCGGAACTGATTCGATGTGCAATAGGTAGTGTGCCGCTGGTGATCAAAATAGGTCACGTTCCCGAAACGCGTCGAGCGATTCAGCTGGTTAAAGCGTTAGACGGTGTTGTTGACGGTTTGTCGATGACCAACAGCTTAGCCGCTCAAGTCATGAATGAGTCTGGAGCTGCTTTTTTTAATGGTGAGCTCAGGGGTATTTGTGGTGATGCGATTCGCGACGCTTCGATTGCTCAGGTAGCAAGGTTTCGAGCGGTGACAAAACAAATTGGCAGCAATATGAAGCTGATCGGTGTGGGTGGGGTTTCGGCAGCAGAGCATGTGCAGGACTACCTTGCTGCGGGCGCTGATAGTTGCCATCTCGCTACGGCGGTGATGATGAATCCCAATCTGGGACATGAACTCTCACAAGCATTCTCTTGAGGGAATTCATTCCGCCCCTACTCATCAGTAGGCCAACTGATTTGCCTTCTGAGACTTTACCTACTCTGGAAGCTGGTGATGCCAAGGAGTTAAGGTGTTCTGTAAATCCTTGGAGATTGCTTCCAGCTCATCGGCTAAAGCTTTTCCATTGTGGAGGACTAGCCTGTAGCGTAGCCGTAGAGGCTTTTGATTATCGATTGAGATGGGTTGCCTACCCGGGAATGCCGCGTTCTGCATGCTGTACTTCCTTCTGAGGATCCAGTCGCTTTTCCCCTGATGAACGCTTGGGTTGTTCAAGTCGTTGATGATCGCCAATCCAGTCCCTTTGTTGCTGATGTTAACCCAGGGACCACCCTGTATGGCTTGGATCGTTGGTTCCAGTGCTTCGCCTAGCGATGTAAAGTTTTCAGAACCGTCTAACGCCATCCTTACAGAAAAACCGCCGTAGCCTTTAACGTTCTCGCTACCGCCAATCCTCACACCCTCTTGTATCGCAGTGAGTGAGATGGAGATATCAATGATCCTCTTGGTGTTGATCATCGGATGAACATGGATCCAATTCTTCTCGTGAAGGATCGGTAGAGTATGGGATTTAGGAGTCTCGTCTGTTTCAGACTGTTGGCTACTCGGTAGGGACTCCCAGATCACGTCATTGGCGATAGTAATGCCAAAATGGTTTCGATGAGCTTTTGAAGATACAACATTCCAATTGAAACGTTCGCATGCCCACCCATCACCATATCGCAGATCCTTGACCCAAGCTTGATGCCAAGCCCAAAAGACACCTCGGTGGTGTGGATGATCCTTTGGGAAATCTTCAGTCAAGACCTCACCCGAAGGAAAGATTACTGGATGCAGGTAATTCGCTCTTTTCCACTTACCTTTTTGGCTTTTCACTGTTGCCTGATAGGTGATAACCAGCTGGCCCTGCTCAAAGATTGAAGTCCCGTCACCGTCAGACCTAAAGGTGAGTTCGTGAGCTGAGGATGTTACAGGGCGGAGCGAGACACTGGATAGACAGGCACAGAATATAATCGCGGTTCGCAGGCAACCCCTGCGAGTCGCCTGTGCTAATGCGTCAATCACATCATTGAAGAAGAGATGGCTCACTTATCGTCAATTTTGCTGACTACTTTGTCGATCAGCCCATACTCACATGCCTCGTCGGCAGACATGAAGCGATCGCGGTCCGTATCTTCCTCGATTTTCTCGAGCGAATGACCGGTGTGTTCAATCATTAATTCGTTCATGCGTTGCTTGATCCGACGCAATTCTTCGACATGAATCTCCACCTCACGGGCGGTTCCCTGCATTCCCGCAAGTGGTTGGTGGATCATGATGCGAGCATTAGGTAATGCAAATCGCTTTCCTTTCGCACCCGCAGTCAATAAGGCAGCCCCCATGGATGCCGCTTGCCCAATGCAATAGGTCGCCACATCGCAAGAAACAAATTGCATCGTGTCATAGATCGCCATGCCCGCGGTGATACTTCCACCAGGACTATTGATGTAGAGATGGATATCCGCTTTGGGGTCGTCGCTTTGAAGAAAAAGCATTTGTGCGACTAAAGCGTTTGAAATCTGATCGTCAACCTGTTGCCCGAGGAAGATGATACGGTCTTTGAGCAGACGACTGTAGATGTCGTAAACTCGCTCTTCGCGACCACTTTTTTCGACAACGTAAGGGATCAAAGGCATGTTCGGTGATTCTCTGTATGGGATGATTGGTTAAGGTGATGTTCTCACGACGCTCGGTGCCGCAGCACTCAGTGCTCATCCTGACCTGCGGCGGATATCTCATCAGACATCTTCGGAATCTTCTTGAGCAGGTTTCGAAAGAATATCGTCCACGAGACCATAATCCTTTGCTTCTTCAGCATTGAGGAAGAAATCTCGATCCGTATCTTTTGCGATCTGTTCGACCGACTTGCCGGTGTGCTTGCTGATGATATCGTTGAGCACGTCGCGGTAGCGGAACATCTCTGCAGCTTGAATTTCAATATCACTCACCTGGCCACCGACGCCGCCCATCGGTTGGTGCATCATCACTCGGCTGTGAGGGAGACAGGTTCTTTTGCCTTTCGTGCCCCCGACCAAAAGCACCGCAGCGCCGCTACAGGCTTCACCGACGCAGTAGGTTGCAATGGGGCAGGAAAGAATTTGCATGGTGTCATAAATCGCCAGAGTCGCGGTCACGCTACCCCCTGGAGAGTTAATGTAAAAGTGGATGTCTTTTCGGCGATTCTCACTCTGGAGGTAGAGCAGCTTCATCACCACGTCATTTGCATTTGCGTAGTGAATTTCGCCCTGCAGAAAGACGATTCGATTCTCCAGCAAAAGATCTCCCAGGGTCAGTTGTCTTTGACGCTGATAGGATTGATAGGCATGGCTGCTGAGAATCTCGTTGGCCGGGAGGTCGTTAGAGATTGGAAAATTCATACGGGTCTTTCAGTCAATTCGGGGTTGTATGAGCTCGGGTCATTGACAGGTTATGATGGTATTGGATCTCATCTGCAAAATTTTCATCGCTGCTGAGCGTGACATTCGATCATGTTCAAATCATGAAACCAATGCTACTTCGGTCTAGGCCCGTGCTCTCCAGGGTTTGTCGGTGGATCTGAAGGTAATATCAGTTTTTATTCAGTCGATTGATGCAACCACAAGCAATGCGGTACGGAGTCGGGAAGCAAATCCCCCGGCTCGGCCTGTAGTGTTCGCAATTGAGCCATTTCTGACAAGGCCGGAAGGCGATATCGCTTTGTGTGGACCCCCTAGATTCACTGTTTTCGCGTCGTTTTTGTACAAAGACGTAGCGCCGGCAATTTCTCGGAGGTTTACATCAAACCGTAGGAATACCCGCCTCAATTGTCCTTGGAGCAACTTGCACCTTGTCTTTTTACCGTTCCCACATGGTTTCTGAGTGGCAACCCCGCTCGCCAGTGGAATTCCAACTTTCCGTCACTGCGGGGGCTAGTCTCTTTTGACGTAGACTTCAGTGGCGAAGTGGGCTGTACCAATTAATCAAGGAGGCTGGATAGGAACTGGGTAAGGGACACCAAAATAGATGCCAACATAGTATACTGATCCGAACCCGAATGTAGTATCGGCACGTGGTGGTAGAGATTCAGGAATCACCTGACATTTGCTCGTTCAGGTATGGTTGAAGTTAGCTACGGGAACACGGCAACAAGAAGATGAGATTTTCTTCGCGTTGATGACCGATGTGGATTGTCAATAAAGAGAGCAAGCATGCAAAACGCTGATGAAATTCTGAGCGGAACTTTCCTTGAGGTCAGGG
>JAYYHM010000381.1:0-3067 GCA_036148415.1 Planctomycetota bacterium | reverse complement strand
TTGACCTTGCTTCCATCACGATGAAAAGAGAAGCAATCAATTGGACCTTTTTTTCCGCGGATACGAAGCGTGAACCAGCGTGAATGAATCGGGCAAATCAGAGAAACTCTATCTTCAGAAGAATGAATCGAACACTGAGATTTGGCTGCCCAGTATCTCGCAATTTCGCTAACCTTCATCCACAAGGTTTCCTCCGAGAATTGTGTCTCTAGTGATTCCACTATTCGCTTGAAAGACTGGAATCCCTCCTCTGAGCCGTTGCTATACATTCCCGGCCAATGACATAACATGACTGCCGGCTGTCTTCTTTCGATGAGATCAACCATACGCCCTGAGGAAGCATCGGCAGTCGCGTACCGATCAGGCTCGGAGAGTTGATCACCCTGCCAACCACCAAACCAATCCCCCGTCCCCGCTGGAACATTCACAGTCATTTTCACATCCTCGGAACCTACATTGCGAAGATTCTCAATGACGGGCTCCGTGCTCTGATCACCCGTATGAACGTATTTAAAGTAGTGGGGCAGACTGACGCCAAACACATCCCTCACAGCTTCATCAACAGCTAAAGAGAGCTCTGGCTTGACTTGATTACCGAAGCCGCCGGGCGTTGTCACACCTTCACAGGGCAATTCGCAGTGCTTCAGAATCTTAAGCGCGTATGCCAGATAACTCGCCAACTCATCTACACTTTTTTTATCTTGCGGATATGAATTCTCCATCGTGCTGGAGTTGACAGCCTGCAACGGCCTTCCGGTCTTGAGATCAATGACACGCGTATGCGTAATCATTTCGGGATGTATGTCCCAGTTGGGTAGCATGACTTCGCGAACCAACTTCAAACTCGCCTGAAGTTCTTTGCGTGACCAACCGGGTAACTCCCTATCCAGCCATCCTACACAGGCTGGGTTGGGCACGATGCTGTACTTTCCACGAACCCCCTTCTCGCTGCACCATTCACCAAAGTCACGAACAAACCGATCCGGAATTTCTCGCGGCCATTTTCTCCATGGCTTTTTATACTCTTCTCGTTCCGGCCAAGCAGATGCGAATTGTGGCGTACAAAAATGCCCCATGTTTACCAGACAAGTGGAGTCATCAATGATGAAAGAGAGCGGTACTCGATTACGCGGCAGAACCACCTCCACCGCATCAACCGCTGTAGTTTCCGCTACGAATTGAAGATCGCCACTAAGGCTGCTTGAATTATCAAGCAATGGAGCAATAGCTGCTAGCCTGGTGAAGTCCCTTCGATTCAATTGATTTACAAACATCAATGTCTGACCCCTAATGACCAAATAGCAGTAGAGTGAAATTGGCCTTACCGGTTTGCTCTTTCACCAGAGCAGGTCTGCTCTCTATCGAATATCGGGTGGTAAATTGATTGAATAGGAGAGTTAAGAAATCAGTCAGATTCGTTTTGCTGCTCTTCCAATTCGTCAGAGAGCTCTACTTCAGGTAGGCTTGGCCATGGGTCAATCTCGCGACCCTCAGCAGGCTTTGCAACACTTGGATTACTTCCTCGGAGCGAAGCCACGTAGCTGGAGACCAAGACAATCTCGTTGGGAGACAATTTCGATTGCCAAGCAGGCATCGCGCCACCATTAGCTCCCTTCTGAAGAACCTTCAAAATATCGCCGATTTGTTTCACATTTTTGTAACTGTCATCGCACAAATTCGGTCCGACCAGTCCACCACCATCACTGCCATGACAGGAAACGCAATTGGACTTGAATACCGCGCGACCCACCTTGAGCCAAGAATCCTCATAAAGATATTTGATCACGTTATCTTCAGTCAGACTTAGTTCGCCGATCTCACCAAATTGCAACTTCATATTTGCAGCTAGTGCGACATCGTACTGCTCTGCGAGCGTCCGCCCACTGGCTCCACAATAGTGCCAAAATAAGTAAGGCGGGCAAAACAGAAATGTCGCCAGAAAAATTAGCTTCCACCATGTAGGTAGCGTATCTCCCTGATCGGCGAGCGAGTGGCTTGCAGTCGACGAATCTTTGTTTGAATCTAAATCCCTCGACTCGGCTTCTGAAGCTTCCGTTTGATTAGCTTGATTTTCAGTCATTTCCTAATTCCCTCCACGTCGGTCGGATGTGGATTGGCGATGGGTGTTGATTTCCCAAACAGGTAATCAATGGGTATCTTTTTCGACTAACGGCTTATCCGTGGATCGATACGCGCTCTTCACTACTTCGTGATCACATTCCCGTAGAATGCAATGGTGACACCGAACCTGCCTACGGTTCCTTTCTGTCTGTAACCGGAGCATTCAGGTCGGTTCCAAGACGCTGGAGGTATGCGATCAGGGCGACGCCCTGTGATTCAAGTGTGAGAACGTCTCCACGCCGTATCGATCCACCGGTAGAGACAATATCCGCGGCAACCCGCTCTGCCTGATCACGAGCATCCTGAACGTAAACTTCCATCTCTTCGTCGTAAGCAACACCGACAAGCTTAGCTGCACGGATTGCGTTGGTAACTTTTTCAAAATCAATCTCTGCATCGAGAAGATGGGAATAGGAAGGCATCACAGTACCTTCGACCAGCGAAACGGGGTCATCAAGATGCCGCCAGTGCCACAGACTGGTTTGCTTATTCCCCCCTTCACGCGCAAGATCGGGACCGATTCGACGCTTCCCCCAAAACGGAGGAAAATCGTAAACGAATTCCCCTGCACGACTGTAGTCACCATAACGCTTAGTCTCTGCAACCAAGGGACGTACCATCTGTGTGTGACACTGATAACAACCTTGTTCCAGATACAATTCGCGTCCTAGTAATTCGAGCGGTGTATAGGGTTTGACCGATGCAATTTTAGGCACTGATGCACGGTAAAAGATGACGGGTACGAGTTGCACAACGCTCACGATGAGCAACACTAATATTGGAAGAATTAGAAAGCGACTCGGCTTGAATTCCCAATCACGATGCCACTCAATATGTGACCATTTCTCCAGCGACCTTGCTGTGTCCAAGACGGGGACGTTATCGAGGGGTCCCGAAGATGGACTCTGTTGGTAAGAAGACCTGGTGTCAGGCAGGAGAATATCTT